>JANYFU010000570.1 GCA_025359665.1 Caulobacteraceae bacterium | reverse complement strand
GGCCGATGTTGACCGGCGAACGGGCCATGAAGGCCGCGGCCCGGCTCTGGTTCCTGGTGGCGGTGATCGGCCAGTGGACGTTCGTCTACTATATCGCGGGCTTCTATGCCGCCCCCACCCTCCAGGGCCATTTCGAGGCGTGGCGACGAAAAACCGACCTGATCACCGGGTATGTCGCCGGTGACGGCGCCGGCAATCTGTTCTTCGCCGCCCACGTCCTGATCGCCGCGATAATCACCGCGAGCGGCGCACTGCAGCTGTTCCCATGGATCAGGTCGCGAGCGATCGGGTTTCATCGCTGGAATGGCCGGCTCTATATCTCGGCCGCCGTCCTCATGGCCATTGGCGGCCTGTGGCTGATCTGGGTGCGCGGCACCTACCTGACCTTATATGGGGCGGCGGGCAGCACCCTGCTGGCCATATTGATCCTGGCCTTCGCCGCCATGACGCTGCGCCAGGCGCTGGCCCGCGAGATCGACAGCCACCATCGATGGGCGCTGCGCACCTTTCTGGTCGTCAACGGCGTCTGGTTCCAGAGGGTCGGCTATATGGCCTGGATCCTGGTCAACCAGGGTCCGGCGGGGATCGGCGACCACATGGATGGACCGTTCGACATCGTCTGGGGATTCGGTTGCTACCTCCTGCCCCTCGCCATGCTCGAACTCTACCTGCGGACAAAGGACCGGGCCGACCGGCGCGGACGGTTCGCCATGGCGGCGGCCCTTCTGGCGGCGACGGTCCTCATGGGTGTCGGAATCTTCGGCGCCTATATGGCGATGTGGCGGCCTTTGCTTTCGGCGCGCTGAGGCGCCTCGTGCATCATTCGACCAGCGCCGTCCCCTCCTCCCAGTCGAGCGTCCGCCGGACCGCCTTTTGCCATTGGCCGTAGTCGCGGTCGCACCGGGCGGCGCTCATCTGGGGCGACCACTCCGCGTCCTTCTTCCAATGGGCGCGCAGGGCGTCGAGATCGGGCCAAAACCCGACGGCCAGCCCAGCGGCGTAAGCTGCGCCCAGACAAGTGGTTTCGGGAACCTGAGGCCGGACGACGGGAACGCCGAGCACATCGGCCTGGAACTGCATCAGCAGGCTATTGGCGGTCATGCCCCCGTCAACCTTGAGAATATCCAGCGGCCGACCGGAGTCGGCGGCCATGGCGTCGACCACTTCGCGGGTCTGCCAGGCCACCGCCTCCAACGCCGCGCGGGCGATGTGGGCGCGCGTGACATAGCCGGTCAGGCCGGCGATCACCCCCCGCGCGTCGGGACGCCAATGCGGGGCGAACAGGCCGGAAAAGGCCGGCACCATGTAGCATCCGCCATTGTCGGCGACCGAGGCCGCCAGGGCCTCGATCTCGCCGGCGCTGCTGATGAACCCCAGGTTGTCGCGCAGCCATTGGACCAGGGAGCCGGTAACAGCGATCGAGCCCTCCAGGGCGTATACGGCGGGCGCCTCGCCGACGCGGTAGCCGACAGTGGTCAGCAGGCCATGCGCGGATTGAACCGCCTGGGTCCCGGTGTTGACCAGCAGGAAATTGCCGGTGCCATAGGTGCATTTGCCCTCGCCGGGCTGGAAGCAGGTCTGACCAAACAACGCCGCCTGCTGATCACCCAGCGCCGAGGCCAGGGGGACGCCCGCCAGAACGCCGCGCGCGACGCCATAAATCTCGGAAGACGACCGGACCTCCGGCAGCATGGCTTTGGGCACGCCGACGGCGTCCAGCAGGGCGTCATCCCAATCCAGGGTCGCCAGGTTCATCAGCATTGTACGGCTGGCGTTGGTGACGTCGGTGACGTGACGGCCGGTCAGGTTCCAGATCAGCCACGAATCGATGGTGCCGAACAGGATTTCGCCGCGCTCGGCGCTCGCGCGGGCGCCCTTTACATTGTCCAGCAGCCAGCGGATCTTCGGGCCTGAGAAATATGTGGCCAGCGGCAGGCCGCAGAGCGCGCGAAAGCGGTCCTGGCCATCGTCGCGGCCAAGGTCGTCGGCCAGGGCCGCGGTGCGGGTGTCCTGCCAGACGATGGCGTTCGCGATCGGGCGGCCGGTGGCCTTTTCCCAGAGCAGGGTGGTTTCCCGCTGGTTGGTGATGCCAACCGCCGCCAGGTCGGCGGTGGCGAGACCGCGCCGCGCCAAGGCCTGACCAACCACGGTTTCGACATTGGCCCAGATCTCCAGGGCGTCGTGCTCCACCCAGCCAGGGCGAGGAAAGATCTGGCGGTGCTCCTTCTGGGCGGTGGCGACAACGGCCCCGGCCGCGTCGAAGATCATGCACCGCGACGACGTGGTGCCCTGGTCGATGGCGGCGACATATTGAGCGGTCATGGCGCGTTCCCCCTGAACCTGACGTGTTGGCAGGCTTCTTAGCGCTTCCCACGGCGGCGAAAAGGGCGGCGGCTTAAGTGGGACAGGTGGCCAGGTGGTGGAGAACGATACCGCTGGTGGTGGCGACGTTGAGGGAATCGAACGCGCCGGCCATCGGGATCGCGATGGTCTCGGCTCGCTCCAGGATATTCACGGGCAGGCCCGGGCCCTCGGCGCCCAACAATACGGCGACGCGGGCGGGGCGAACCAGGGTGTTGAGTGGCGTTCGCCCCGATGGGCTCAACGCCAGAGGGGTGTAGCCATGGACCCGCAACAGCGAGACCGCGTCTTCGCCTGGCGCGAGACGGGCGAACGGGACGCTAAGGGCCGCGCCCACCGAGACCCGGATCGCCTTGCGGTAAAGCGGATCGCAGCAGGTAGGGTCCAACAGCATCGCCGAGACGCCAAACGCGGCGGCGTTGCGGAAGACGCCGCCCATGTTGTCGTGGTTGGCTATGCCGAACAGCACCACCACCAACGCCAGGCCATCGGCCTTGAGCAGATCGGCCGCCGTGAGCGACGGTGCGCGTTCGCCATAGGCTAGGATGCCTCGATGGATCGGGAAACCGGCGATGGCGTCCATCACCGTCTGGCCCGCCGCATAAACGGCGACATCATCGCCTAGCCGATCGATCAGCGGCGTCAGCTTTTCGAGCCGCTGCTCGGCGATCAGGACGGCCCGGGCTCGATGACGGCGATCGCGAGCCAGGACGTTGAGCACCACTTCGCCCTCGGCGATGAAACCACGCAGGCGGCCGGCGAGATCGCGCTCGCGCACATCGCGAAACATGGCGATGCGCGGATCAAGGGGATCGTCGATGAGGATAGCCGGCGCCAAGTCCTCGGCTTCGGCTGGACGCGGGCGTCGGTCAAGAGCCCCTAGGTCAGGCTGGCCACCGGCGTCTATTGAAACTCGCGGAATCCTGGTCTACTCGCCGAATTGAGAAATCCAGCACTAAGGAGGCGCGCGCATGACGGTGCAGTTGAACCAAGTGGCTCCGGACTTCACTCAGAACACCACCGAGGGGCCGATCCATTTTCATCAATGGGCCGAGGGCCATTGGGTGGTGCTATTTTCTCACCCGAAAGACTTCACCCCCGTCTGCACGACCGAACTGGGGGCGGTCGCCAAGCTTAAGCCCGAGTTCGACAAGCGCGGCGTCAAGGTGATCGGTCTGTCAGTCGATCCGGTCGACAATCACGCCAGCTGGTCGAAGGACATCGCCGAGACCCAAGGCACGGCCCCCAATTTCCCGATGATCGCCGACACTGACCTCAAGGTCTCCAAGCTCTATGGGATGTTGCCCGCCGATACCGAAGGCGCCTCGGAGGGGCGCACCGCGGCGAACAACGCGACGGTGCGGAATGTCTTCGTCATCGGCCCCGACAAACTGATCAAGCTGATCCTGGTCTATCCGATGACCACGGGCCGCAACTTCGATGAGATCCTGAGGGTGATCGACTCGATGCAGCTGACGGCCAAATTCCGGGTCGCGACCCCCGCGGACTGGAAGCAGGGCGAGGACGTAATCATCGTTCCGGCGGTGACCAACGAAGACGCGGCGACGCTGTTCCCCGGCTTCGCCACGCACAAACCCTATCTGCGCACCACCAAGCAACCCAGCTGAGCCGACGCCGCTGACCAGCCCCCGGCAATCGCCGCCCGCCAAGACCGGGGCCGTGGTGGGCGGCGGCCTGAGCGGCGCGTTGTTCGCCCTGAAGCTATCCCGAGCCAGGCCCGATTTCCGGGTCGTGGTGATCGAGAGCGGCCGACGACTGGGCCGTGGCGTCGCCTATGGCGCCTGCTCGCCGCAACATCTGCTGAACGTGCCGGTGAGCCGGATGGAGGTGGGGCTGACGCCCGGTTTCGGCGACTGGCTGAACACCACCGACCACGCCAGGGCGGCCATGGCGCCCGCTCTGGTTGAAAGCGGCGGCGACCTGCTGGGCGCCTTCGCGCCGCGCGCTCTTTTCGGCGACTATCTGCAGGCGCGTGTGTCGGAGGCGTTGATCACCGGCCGCGGTCCGGGCCTCGCGGCCGTGCGCGGCGAGGCGGTGCGCGTGACCGTGTCGGGCGGACCGAGGATCAGGCTGGCCGACGGCCGCGAGATCGAGGCCGACATGGTGGTGCTGGCCACCGGCAACATGCCGCCCCGCGCGCCGTCCCGGCCGGACGGCTGGATACAGGACAGCCCCTGGTTCACGCCCGATCCGTGGGCGATCGACGCCTTCGACGGGCTGGCCCCTGGCGCGCCGCTGTTGTTGATCGGGACCGGCCTTACCACGGTGGATATCGCGCTGAAGCTCCGCGACGCCGGCCATCGCGGACCGCTACTGGCCCTGTCACGGCGGGGTCTGGCCCCGACGATGCACGCCCCTGGTGGCGGTTGGCCACCTTTTC
>JANYFU010000520.1 GCA_025359665.1 Caulobacteraceae bacterium | reverse complement strand
GGTGATCGCCGCTGTCAGCGTGGTCTTCCCATGATCGACGTGACCGATCGTACCGATGTTGCAGTGCGGCTTGTTCCGTTCGAACTTCGCTTTACCCATTTTTCAAGCTCCAGCCCTCAATGGGCTTATTTGTGACAGGTTAGGGGGTGGAAATCTTTAGGCGTATTTTTTGATCACTTCGTCGGCGGCGGCCTGAGGTACGGCCTCGTAGTGATCGTAGTCCATATGGAAGTTGGCGCGTCCCTGGCTCATCGACCGCAGGGTGTTCACATAGCCAAACATGTTGGCAAGCGGCACCATGGCGATGATCACCTGAGCATTGCCGCGCTGGTCCGTACCCTGGATCATGCCGCGCCGCGAGTTGAGATCCCCGATAACGTCCCCCACGTAGTCTTCAGGGGTGGTCACTTCAACCTTCATGATCGGTTCTAGCAGCTTCGGCTGCGCCTTCTCGCGCAGCTCGCGGAAGGCGGCCCGCGCCGCGATCTCGAACGCCAGCACGCTGGAGTCGACATCATGGTACTTGCCGTCGACCAGGGTCGCCTTGAAATCGATGACCGGGAAACCGGCCAGCAGGCCGTTTTCCTTGGCCTGCAGCAGGCCCTTTTCCACCCCGGGAACAAATTCGCGGGGCACGGAACCGCCGACGACCTTGTTCTCAAACGAATAGCCGACGCCGGGCTCCACCGGTTCAAAGATGATCTTCACCTCGGCGAACTGGCCCGATCCACCCGTCTGCTTCTTGTGGGTGTAGTTGATCTCGGTCTTGCGCCCGAGCGTCTCGCGGTAGGCCACCTGCGGCTGGCCGATGTTGGCCTCGACCTTATAGGTGCGGCGCAGGATATCGACCTTGATGTCCAGGTGCAGTTCACCCATCCCCTTAAGAATGGTCTGGCCGGACTCTTGGTCGGTTGAGACGCGGAAGGTCGGATCCTCCGAAGCCAGCTTCTGAAGGGCGACGCCCAGCTTCTCTTGGTCGGCCTTCGATTTCGGCTCGATGGCGATCTCGATGACCGGCTCGGGGAAGTCCATCTTGTCGAGCAGGATCGGCGATTTGTTGGGATCGCACAGGGTATCGCCGGTACGGGTGTCCTTCAGGCCGGCCAGGGCGACGATATCGCCCGCATAGGCTTCCTTGATGTCCTCGCGATTGTTGGAGTGCATCAGCAGCATGCGGCCAACCCGCTCCTTGCGATCGCGCGAGGAGTTCAGCAGACCCATGCCGCTTTCCAGCTTGCCCGAATAGATCCGGCAGAAGGTCAGCGAACCCACGAACGGGTCGTCCATGATCTTGAAGGCCAACACCGCCAGAGGCTCGTCATCGGACGCCAGGCGAACGACGGGTTCCTCGGTCTTGTAGTCGAGGCCCGGGGTCGGAGGGATATCGACCGGCGACGGCAGATATTCCACCACCGCGTCGAGCAGCGGCTGGACGCCCTTGTTCTTGAAAGCCGATCCACACAGCACCGGATAGAAGGCGCCGGTGAGCACGGCCTTGCGCAGGCACTTGTTGAGAACTTCTATTGAGGGCTCTTCACCGTTCAGATAGGCCTCCATGGCGTCGTCATCGAGCTCGACGGCGCTTTCGACCAGCAGGTGCCGCGCTTCATCAGACGCCTTCTTCAGGTCGGCGGGAATTTCTTCGTCGTGATAGTTGGCGCCCAGGCCCTCGCTCTCCCAGACCACCGCTTTCATCCGCACCAGATCGATGATGCCCTTCAGGCTGGCTTCCGAGCCGATCGGCAGCTGGATTGGCACGGCCTTCACGCCGAGCCGGTCGCGGATCGATTCCACGCACTTTTCAAAGTCGGCGCCGATCTTATCCATCTTGTTGACGAACACGATCCGCGGCACGTCGTAGCGATCCGCCTGACGCCAGACGGTTTCGGTCTGGGGCTCGACGCCCTGGTTGCCGTCGAGCACGGCGACGCAACCGTCCAGCACCCGTAGCGAGCGCTCGACCTCAATGGTGAAGTCCACGTGACCGGGGGTGTCGATGATGTTCAGGCGCTTGCCGTTCCACATGGCGGTGGTGGCGGCGGAGGTGATGGTGATCCCACGCTCCTGCTCTTGCTCCATCCAGTCCATGGTCGCCGCGCCATCATGCACTTCGCCGATCTTGTGGCTCTTGCCGGTGTAATAGAGAATCCGCTCCGTAGTCGTGGTCTTGCCGGCATCGATGTGGGCCATGATGCCGAAGTTTCGGTAGTCGGCGATTTTGGTGGTGCGGGGCATGACGACGTTCTGCGAAAAGGGTTTGTATCAGGGACTCGGCCGAAGGCGCGCGCGGTCTATCTCAAACCGCCCGCGCCGAGAAGGGTCCGCCGAGAGATAAACCGATAGGCGGCCTACCAGCGGTAGTGCGAGAAGGCCCGGTTGGCTTCCGCCATCTTGTGGGTGTCTTCACGCTTCTTCACCGCCGAACCACGATTGTTCGAGGCGTCGAGAAGTTCGCCGGCCAGCTTTTCCATCATGGTGTTTTCGCCACGTTTGCGCGCGGCGGCGACCAGCCAGCGGATGGAGAGGGCCCGGCGCCGGTTAGGTGGCACCTCCACTGGCACCTGATAGGTAGCGCCACCGACGCGGCGGGATTTCACCTCCACGGAGGGCGATACGTTCTCCAGGGCGGCATGAAAAGTTTCCAGCGGACCCTGGTCACGGCGCTTGGCCTCGATCAGGTCGAAGGCGCCATATATGATGTTCTCGGCGACGGCCTTCTTACCTTCATACATCACGTAGTTCATGAACTTGGTGAGGACGAGGTCGCCAAATTTCGGGTCGGGAAGAACATCGCGCTTCTCAGCGCGGCGGCGGCGGGACATTCTGAATAATCCTTATTTCGGGCGCTTGGCGCCATAGAGCGAGCGGCGTTGTTTGCGGTCCTTGACCCCCTGGGTATCGAGGACACCGCGGAGGATGTGATAGCGGACACCGGGCAAATCCTTGACCCGGCCGCCACGGATCAGAACCACCGAGTGTTCCTGCAGGTTGTGGCCCTCGCCGGGAATATAGCACACCGCCTCGATGCCTGACGTCAAACGCACTTTGGCAACCTTGCGGAGGGCCGAGTTG
>JANYFU010000102.1 GCA_025359665.1 Caulobacteraceae bacterium | reverse complement strand
CTGGCCATCTCGCCGTTGGGAAACGGATACAGCGTGGCGCGCGCCGGCAGCCGACCCAGACCCGCCAGCTCAGGCTGTACCCAGGTGCGCGCGGGTCCGCCGCCGAGCATTTTCGTCACATCGCCGCTCATCCGTTCACGCCTCCCGCGCCGTCACTCCGTCTCGGGACTCGCTCGCGACGTCAAAGCGCGGCAAGACGGTTTTCAACAGCCGCCATTGCCTCATTCCCAAGGAAGTCGCCAGAGTGACCCGTCTGCTCATCTACGCCCCCACCTACGTCGAAGTCGCCGCGGAGATCACCGCCAGGGCTCCGGACCTCGATGTCCTGATCATGGACGAGGCGGGCGCCGTCAGCCTGCGCGGCCAGGCGATCGACGCCGCCAACGCGGCGCCGGACATCGCCTGGTTCAGCGAGGCGCTCTATATGGTCCCGGCGATGCGCGCCTTCGCCGGAGCGGTCATGGCGGCGCCCCACCTGCAATGGGTTCAGAGCGCCGCGGCGGGGTTCGAAAACCCGTTCTTCTCCGCCATCGTCACCAAGGGCGCGCACCTCACCACCAGTCATGGCCAGGCGGTCGGCATCGCTGATTTCGTGGTGGCGGGTGTTCTCGATGTCTTTCAGCGCGGTCCAGAGCGCCGCGCGGCCCAGGCCGCGGGCCAGTGGCGGGAATTGCAGACACGCGAGTTGCTGAACTCGACCTGGCTGATCATCGGATTTGGCGCGATCGGCCAGGCGGTGGCCGCGCGGGCGCGGGGGTTCGGCGCGCGCGTGACCGGTGTTCGGCGCGATCAGGCGGCCCATCCACTCGCGGACGCCATTCTCTCGATGGACGCCATGCGGTCGATGCTGCCGTCCGCCGACGTGGTGGCGCTTTGCTCCCCGCTCAATCCGGCCACGCGGCGGATGGCCGACGCCGGCTTCTTCGCCGCGATGAAACCCGGGTCGGTGCTGGTGAATATCGGGCGCGGCGGGCTCGTGGATGAGGCGGCGCTGCTGGCGGCCCTGGATAGGGGCGTGCCTCGGCACGCGGTGCTGGATGTGTTCGACATCGAACCGCTGCCATCGGACAGTCCGTTCTGGCGGCATCCCCGTGTCAGCGTCACCGCCCACTGCTCCGGCGTTACCGGCGGTCAGACCGCCCGCAACGCCGCGCTGTTCCTGGACAATCTCAGCCGCTTCGTGGCCAGCCAGCCGCTCCTGAACCTCGCCGATCCAAAGGATGTGCTTGGCCGCTGAATCGCGAGGAATGGACAACGGGGGTTTCAAACTCCGGCGAAGGGTGCGGGTTACAGAAAGGCGCGAACGGCCGTCAGGAATTCAGGAAAATTCTCACGGCGAACATTGTGACCGGCGCCATTGATCCGCACACTGCTGATGTTCGGATTCATCGATTTCGCTTCTTGCGCGAGTTGCTCCGTGATCAAGCTCCCGCGATCGGCGTCTCCATGAATCAACAGCGTCGGGGCCGATATCAGGGCGATCGAGTCCTGCCAGGGCGTGTCGTAGGAAGGGAAGGCTTCGGGATCGACCCGTTTCTTCGCCACCGCCCAGGCGGGAAAATCATCGTCATGCCATAGGGGTGACGATGACTTGCCCATCGCCATGATCTCCGCTTCAGACATGGTCTGAAATTTCTCGACCTGCCGGCGAAATTTTTCCCGGCGAACCTTTGCCGCTGATGATTCCGCTGGGGGAAGAAATGGCGGGTCCTCCAGGATGACTTTCGAAACCCGTGCGGGATTGGCGTTCGCGTAGCCGGCGGTGGCGCGGGCGCCCACCGAATGACCCATCACGATCGGAGCTCCCAGACCCAGCCGATCAATCGCCTCGCCGATGTCCTTCCCAGCGTCATGTGGCGCGCCGGCGGGAATTCTCGAGCTTTCACCATGGCCGCGCGCGTCCAGCATGATGACATCGAATTCAGGCGCCAAGGCCGCCGCCAGCCGGCTCCAACACAGGCCGTTGTCCGAGAGGCCGTGAGAAAGCACCAGCGCGCGGCCTTCGCCACCGGTGCGTTGATAGGCGAGATGTCCCCCCGAAACCTCGAGGATTCCTGATCGCCACGGACCCATGACGCCGCCCGCGCTATCTCCGACCCCGATCACCAGGCATAGGCCTCGGGCGCGGCGCCGCACGCCGGGAAAATAGCGTCGATCTTCGCCAGTACATCGCCGTCGAGACGGATATCGGGCGCACGCAATGCCGAACCTAGCTGCTCGAGGTTCCTGGGGCCGATAATCGTCGCCGCGACGCCTTCCCGGTGCAGCAGCCAGGCCAGTGCGACCGCGCCAGGGGTTCCGCCCAGTTCCAAACACAAGCCCCCGAACCGGGACAGTTGTTCGGATCGGGAGACGGCCGCCAGCCTCATCTCATCCGACTGACGACGTCCGTCGTGATCCTGGGAAGCGCCGGCCAGAAGCCCGCCCGCCAACGGACTCCAGGTGATCAGGCCCAACCCGTATTCGCGGCATGCCGGTATCACTTCAAGCTCGGCGCGGCGCTCGATCAGGTTGTAGAGACTTTGCTCCGACACCAGGCCCAGGCGCCGCCCGGCGATCGCCTTCTCGTTGGTCTGGGCGATCTTCCACCCCGGAAAATTGCTGGAGCCGACATAGGTGATCTTTCCCTGGGCGATCAGCCGGTCCATCGCCTGCCAGATTTCCTCAGGCCGCGCGGTTCGGTCGATGTGATGCATCTGGTAGAGATCGATGTGGTCCACCTTCAGGCGCTTGAGGCTGGCGTCGCAAGCCATCTGGATATGACGAGCCGACAAGCCGCGATCGTTGACCTCATCCGACATCGGTTCGTGGACCTTGGTGGCTAGCACGATCCTGTCACGCCGCGCCCTGTCCTCCGCGAGCCATTTGCCCAGGATGGATTCGGTCGTTCCGACCCCCAAGTGGCCGCCATACTGGTTCGCGGTGTCGATGAAATTGACGCCCGCGCCGATCGCCTCGTTCAGGATCGCGAAGGATTTCGCCTCGGAGGTTTGCGGTCCGAAGTTCATCGTGCCGAGGCAGAGTTCGCTCACCTTCAGCGCCGAACAACCCAGTTGACGATATTTCATGGGACTTTTCCGGAAAATCGATTCATGGCGCGCGCAGGGTCGGCCCGGTGACCAGCGTTTCGCTGGAGTCGGCGACGCAGTGCCTCACGAGGCGCTGGGCATGGTCGGAAAGCTTCTTGTAGTCCGCGTGGGATATGCCCGGAACTATCGGCTCCCTGAACCAGGGTGCGTAGAACTCAAGATTTGGGATCGCCCGCATGGCGTCCGAGATATTCGGCGTGCCGCCGTGCCAGGCGCGCACGTCGCGGATCATCACGGCGCCGGCGGGAGCCGGGCAGACCGTGCTGAGCCGCATCCACTCAGGTTCCTCCGCGAGACTGGGAATCCGCACGCGGGAGTTCTGGGTGCCAGGGATCTGGCGCGTCGGTCCGTTTAGGCGCGTGATCTCCTGGGGCAGGAAGTTCGCGCAGACATAGGGACAGGGCAGGTCGCGGATGGTGAATTGCCCGCGCGGGTCGTGAAACGCGCTGAACGGCGTTGAGGCGTTGTCTCGCCAATCGCGGACGTCGGAATGCAACGGCTGATATTCCACCGCGCCCGGAAGGCAGAAGTCTCCGCTCGCCGCCCTAAGCACATAGTCCGGCGATCCGAAGAAGGCCGTCACGACGTCCGTAACGACTGGATTATCGAGAAGCATCTGCCACTCTGGACGATGCAACTGGCTGCGCGTGAGACTGGAGCCACCGAAGGAATAGCGATGGGACCCCCGATTGCCCGACCGGTTCTTGTCCAAGGCGAGGATGTCCGCGACCACCTCTTTGCAGCACCTGGCGAGGATCTCGACCTGTTCGTCATTCAACGCGTCGG
>JANYFU010000462.1 GCA_025359665.1 Caulobacteraceae bacterium | reverse complement strand
CCCGCATCGACCTCAGCCCGGCCGCCGTCGACAACCACGACATGGGCCTGGCCTTCGAGGAGCTGATCCGCAAGTTCGCGGAAATCTCCAATGAGACCGCCGGAGAGCATTTCACCCCGCGCGAGGTGATCCGGCTGATGGTCAACCTGATCTTCGTAGAGGACGACGACGTGCTGTCGAAGCCGGGCGTGGTGCGCACCATCTACGACCCCACCGCTGGCACCGGCGGCATGCTGTCGGTTGCGGGCGAGCATCTGGCCGCCCAGAACCCCGACGCCCGCCTGACCATGTTCGGCCAGGAACTGAACGACGAATCCTACGCGATCTGTAAGGCGGACATGCTGATCAAGGGCCAGGATGTCGGCAATATCATCGCCGGCAACACCCTGTCGGACGACGGCCACGACCACACAAAGTTCGACTACATGCTCTCCAATCCGCCGTTTGGCGTGGAGTGGAAGAAAGTCGAGAAGGCGGTCCGCAAGGAGCATGAGAGCCAGGGCTTCAACGGCCGCTTCGGCCCCGGCCTGCCGCGCGTGTCGGATGGCTCCCTGCTTTTCCTGATGCACCTGCTGTCGAAGATGCGCCCGGCCGTCGATGGCGGCAGCCGCTTCGGCATCGTGCTCAACGGCTCGCCGCTGTTCACCGGCGGCGCCGGCAGCGGTGAGAGCGAGATCCGCCGCTATCTGTTGGAGAACGATCTGGTCGAGGCGATCATCGGCCTGCCGGTCGATATGTTCTACAACACCGGCATCTCCACCTATGTCTGGATCGTCTCCAACCGCAAACCGGCCCACCGCAAGGGTTGGACGCAACTGATCGACGCCAGCGGCTTCTGGCGCAAGATGCGCAAGGCCCTGGGCTCCAAGCGCAAGGAGCTGTCGAACGACCATATCGCCCTGGTCACCCGCCTGTTCGGCGCCTTCCAGGAGGCCCAGGTCGCCACGCTGTTCGACGCCGCCGGCAAGGAGGTCGAGCGCGTAGTGGTGATGGAGGACGACGCCCCGCCCGCCGCGCCCGAGGGCGGCAAGGTCAAGCTCGCGCCCCTGTCGCGCATCTTCCCCAACGCCGCCTTCGGCTATCGCACCATCACTGTCGACCGCCCGCTGCGTGACGAGCAGGGCAGGGTGGTGCTCGGTGAACGCGGCGCCAAGAAGGGCAAACCCCAGCCCGACAGCGCCCTCCGCGACACCGAGAACGTACCGCTGTCGGAAGACGTGGACGCCTATTTCAAGCGCGAGGTGCTGCCTCACGCGCCGGACGCCTGGATCGACCGCGACAAGACCAAGGTGGGCTACGAGATCCCCTTCAACCGGCACTTCTATGTGTTCGAGCCGCCCCGTGACCTGGCGGAGATCGATGCGGACCTGCTGAAAGTCACCGACCGGATAATGGCGATGATCGAGGGGTTGGCGGGGTGAAACGGTCGGTTGCCAATTCAGCCTCGCGCCTCGACTTTGCGGAAGTCACTGGGCTCATCGAGGACGCCCGCGGCCGGGCGTTTCAGGCCGTCAACGCCGTCTTGATCGATCTCTATTGGCGGATCGGCGAGACGATCTCCCGAAAGGTCCAAGCGGCGGAATGGGGCGACGGAGTCATCGACGAACTGGCGCGACATATCGCCCAAAGCCATCCCGGCTTGAGGGGATTTACGCGTCGCAATCTCTATCGCATGCGCCAGTTTTACGACGCCTACCCCGCCCGAGAATTTGTGCCATCACTGCTGGCACAATTGCCGTGGACCCATCACCTGATCATTCTTGGCCAGAGCCAGCGCGCCGAGGAGCGGGATTTCTACGTCCGGCGAGCGATGGCCGAGAAGTGGAGCTCGCGGGAACTGGAGCGGCAGTTCAAGACTGCATTGTTTGAGCGCACCGTCCTGACCCCGACAAGAGTCGCGGCGGCGCTTCGACAAAGTCAGCCGCAAGCCGAAGCCGTGTTTCGCGACAGCTATCTTATCGAATTTCTCCAGCTGCCTGCTGGCCATAGCGAGATCGACCTCCACCTCGGCCTTTTGCGCCAGCTTCGGGACTTCATGATCGAACTGGGCCGGGGCTTCTGTTTCGTCGGCTCGCAGTACCCCCTCCAGGTCGGCGGCCGGGATTTCGCCCTGGACCTGCTGTTCTTTCACCGGGGCCTCAACGCCCTGGTCGCCATCGAACTGAAGGTCGGACGGTTCGAGCCGGAGCATCTTGGCAAGCTGAGCTTCTATCTCGAGGCTCTCGATCGTGACGTCCGCAAGCCGCACGAAAACCCCGCCATCGGCCTGCTGCTGTGCGCGAGCAAGGACGACGAGGTGGTCGAATACGCCCTCAGCCGCACCCTGTCCCCAGCCCTGGTCGCCGAATACCAGACCCAGCTGCCGGACAAGGCTCTGCTGCGCGCCAAGCTGCACGAATTCTATCTTCTCAGCGCCAGGGACGAGGGCGAGGCATGAGTTTTCCTGGCTATGAGCGGTATCGTGAGAGTGGAGTTGGGTGGCTAGGCGACATGCCCGCGCACTGGAGCCTGATGACACTTAAGCGGGACGTTGCATTTCTGACTAGCGGCTCGCGGGGATGGGCGGATCACTATGCCGACGATGGCGCGCTCTTTATACGGATCGGCAATCTCACTCGCGAACACATTGATCTGGATCTGACCGACATACAGAGGGTGGCCGTGCCGGATGGTTCAGAGGGCGAGCGAACCAGGGTCGAGTCTGGGGACGTGCTCTTTTCCATCACCGCGTACCTTGGCTCCGTTGCGGTGGTTCCGGAAAACCTGGAAACAGCTTACGTCAGTCAACACGTCGCACTTACCCGCCTGAGACGTGAGCGCTTGCTACCTTCTTGGGTTGGATATGTAACTCTTTCAGTAATTGGAAAAACCTACCTCGCAATGCGAGGCTATGGCGGCACGAAGGTTCAACTGAGCCTTGATGACATCGCCGAATTGATCATGACCGTGCCCCCGGTTGTCGAGCAGGAGGCCATCACCGCGTTTTTGGACGACGAAGTCGGCAAGATCGACGC
>JANYFU010000150.1 GCA_025359665.1 Caulobacteraceae bacterium | reverse complement strand
GGATATCGCCGTAGCCGAGGGCCAGTCGATCGGCAACGGCCTCAACTTCGGCGGCCCCTATGTGGGGCTGATGGCCTGCACCGAAAAGCTGCTGCGCCACATGCCGGGGCGGTTGTGCGGCGAAACCGTGGACGCGGCGGGACGTCGGGGGTTCGTTCTGACCCTCTCGACCCGAGAGCAGCACATCCGCCGCGACAAGGCCACCTCCAACATCTGCACCAACTCGGGTCTCTGCGCCCTGGCCTTCTCGATCCACATGTCGATCCTCGGCGGCGCCGGGCTCGCGACACTGGCCAGGATCAACCACGCCCGGGCCAAAAGAACGCGGGACGCCCTGGCGGCGATCCCGGGGGTGGAGATTCTGACGCCCCGGTTTTTCAATGAATTCGCCGTCAGACTACCCGTGCCCGCCGCGGCGGTGGTGGAGGCCCTGGCGGCGCGGGGCGTGCTGGCGGGCGTTCCGTTCTCGCGCCTCGATCCGGACGCCGGGCTGGACGACGTGTTGCTGGTCTGCGCCACCGAGACCACCACCCACGACGATATCGACGCCCTCGCGACGGCCCTCAACGCGGAGATCAACCCATGACCATGCTGAGTGTGGGTCGGCCCACCAGGGCCGGTGAGGCGCTGGACCCCGAAGCACCAATCCCGGCCGGCCGGGGCCTGCTGCAGGATGAGCCGCTGATCTTTGAGCTGGGAGGCTGGGGCCAGACCGGGGTCGATTTCGAGATCGGCGACGGCGACCTCGACGCCATCGACCTGCCGGGCCTGACGCGGGCCGCTCCGCCGGAGCTGCCCGGGCTCTCCGAGCCGGAAACCATGCGCCACTATGTGCGGCTGTCGCAGAAGAACCACGCCATCGATCTGGCGCTCTATCCGCTGGGTTCGTGCACCATGAAGCACAACCCGCGCCTGAACGAGAAGCTGGCCCGGCTCCCGGGCTTCCTCGACATCCATCCGCTGCAACCGCAATCCACCGTCCAGGGCGCCCTGGCGGTGATGGACCAGCTGGCCCATTGGCTGAAGACCCTGACCGGCATGCCGGCCGTCGCCCTCTCGCCCAAAGCCGGAGCCCAGGGCGAGCTATGCGGCCTGCTGGCGATCCGCGCCGCGCACGAGGCCCAGGCCGCGCGTGATGGCGAGGCGGACGCCCGCCGAGTGGTGCTGGTTCCCACCTCGGCGCACGGCACCAATCCTGCCACCGCCGCCCAGGCCGGCTACCAGGTGCGCGAGATCGGCCAGACACCCGATGGCCGCGTCGATCTGGCCGACCTAGCCGCCAATCTCGGTCCCGACGTGGCGGCGGTGATGGTCACCAACCCCAACACCTGCGGACTGTTCGAGCGCGACATCCTGGAGATCTCGCGGCTGACCCATGCGGCTGGGGCCTATTTCTATTGCGACGGCGCGAACTTCAACGCCATCGTCGGGCGGGTCCGGCCGGCCGACCTGGGCGTCGACGCCATGCACATCAATCTGCACAAAACCTTCTCCACGCCGCACGGCGGCGGTGGGCCGGGCGCCGGGCCGGTGGTGCTCAGCGCCGCCCTGGCCCCGTTCGCGCCGACCCCCTGGGTGGTTCATGACGGTGAAACCCTGAGGCTTGAGGAGCATGCCCAAGACGGTCCGGCGTTCGGCCGGATGTGCGCGTTCCACGGCCAGATGGGCATGTACGTCCGGGCCTTGGCCTATATGATGAGCCACGGCGCCGACGGGCTTCGTCAGGTGGCCGAGGACGCCGTCCTCAACGCCAACTACATCAAGGCCCGGCTATCGGGGGTGATGAGCGCCGCCTTCCCTGACGGGCCGTGCATGCACGAGGTGTTGTTCGACGATTCCTGGCTGGACGGCGCCGGCGTCACCACCCTCGACTTCGCAAAGGCGATGATCGACGCGGGATTCCATCCGATGACGATGTATTTCCCCTTGGTGGTGCACGGCGCCATGCTGATCGAACCTACCGAAACCGAGTCGCGCCGGGAGCTCGACCGGTTCTGCGACACCCTGCTGGTTCTGGCCGCCGCCGCCAAGGCGGGCGAAGTCGAGATGTTCAAAGGCGCCCCGTTCCACGCGCCGCTGCGGCGTCTTGACGAGACCCTGGCCGCGCGCAAACCACGCCTGAGGTGGACCGCGCCGACTGCCTGAATCGGGGCTTGACCTATGGCCGAAATGCCACGGTCGAATCGTTCGTATCGACTGTGCGTTTGGCCACTATCGCCGGGAGAATTCTGGGCCATATGAAAGCCTCGTCGCGACCGCCTCCAGTTCGGGGGCCGGCGCGAAAAGCCCGCGATCATGTCCCTGTTCAGTGTCCGCCCACCTAGCCTGGTCCGCCCGCCGATGTCGCGCCAGCGTCGGTGGAGCCGCTTGGCGACCGAGGCCGCCGGATGGGTGCTGATCGGCATCGGGCTGGTGGGGGCGGTCCTGCCCCTGCACCTGGGCATTCCGGTGCTGGTCCTGGGGCTGATCATCGTACTGCGCACTTCCAGACAGGCGCGCCGCCGGTTCATCGGCCTGCAACGCCGCCACCCGCGCTTCGTCTTCCCGATCCGCCGCCTGCTGCGCCGCGACCCCGAGGTGTTTCCGGTCGCCTGGCAACAACTGCTGCGCACCGAACGCTTCTTCCTGCCCAAGGGCTGGCGGTTCGCGCGGCCTGTCAGGCGCCGTTTTTTTACCCGGCGGCGCCGGGTCTAGAACTTCGGCATGCCCGGCATCCCCGCCAGGGGTCCGGCGACTTCGCGCATCACCTCGGTCTGCCTCGCCTCCAGCTTGCGCCGGGCGTCGGCGTGGGCGGCGATGATCAGGTCGGCGACGATCTCGCCCTCTCCCGGGACCATCAGGCTGGGGTCCACGGTCAGGCGGGCCAGGGCGCCTTCGCCGGTCAGGGTCAGGCGCACCATGTCGCCGCCGGAAACGCCCTCGACCTCGGTCCGCGCCAGTTCCGCCTGGGCGGCCTGCAGTTTCACCTGCATGGCCTGAGCCTGTTTCATCAGCTCAGTGAGGTCTTTCATCGTCGGTCAGTCCTCATCATCGTTTTGGCTATCATCGGCTTGGCCATCCTCGCTTGGCGCGGCGTGCAAAAGCGTCGGATGGCGGACTTCCAGAATCTCGGTTCCCGGAAAAGCCGACAGCACCGCCAGCACGAAGGGTTCGGCCATGGCCGCCTCCTGGGCTTGCGCCGAGGCGCGCTTCTGGCGCTCCGCCAGGGTGTCAGCTCCGCCGCCGCCGTCGCAGGCCACTAGCCAGGCATGGCCGGTCCATTCCTTCAGCCGCGTCACCAGGCGCTGTGAAAGGTTCGACGGCGCTCCGTGTTCGGCCTCGAAGGCGATCGCGCCGGTCTTGAAGCTGATCGGCCGCACATAGCGTTCCAGATCGATCTTCAGGCTGACGTCGCGCTTCTCGTCGGCCAGGCGGACCAGATCGTCGAACGACTGGGGATGGGAGAAGCCATCGGCCCGCGCCTGGATCGCCGCCTGGGGCGCCGTCCGCGCCATCTGCGCGCCGCCGCCGCGCGACCCTCCCTGCGAAGGACCGGTCGGAGCGCCCAGCGCAGTGACACCCTCTTCGCGCAGGGTCCGAAGGGCGTCTTCCGGCCCCGGAAGGTCGGCGGCGTAGGCCAGGCGGATCAACACCATGTCCACCGCCGCGGCCGGATCCGGGGCGCGGCGAACCTCGTCGAGGCCCTTCAGCAGCATCTGCCAGACCCGGCTGAGGGTCCCCGGTGAGATCGACGATCCCAGGGCCGCCAACCGGGCGGTCTGGTCCTTGGGTAGGTTCAGGGCGTCCACCCCGACGGTCTTGGCGATCAGAGCACCATGAGCGTGTTCCAGCAGGTCCAGCATCACCGTCGCCGGATCGGCGCCGACCGCATAGAGCCCACGGAAGGTCTCGATCGCCGTCGCCACGTCACCACGAACCGTAGCCTCGAACAGGGCGATGGTCTGGGCGCGGTCGGCCAGGCCCAGCATGTCGCGGACCACGGCGCCGCTGACGCTCTGGCCTTCCATCGCCTGGACCATCGCCTGGTCCAGCAGGGACTGGGCGTCGCGCACCGACCCTTCCGCCGCGCGGGCGATCAGGGTCAGGGCCTCGGGCTCGATCCTCGCACCCTCGGCCGCCGCGATCGCGGCCAGGCTGGTGATCAGCACATTCGGCTCGACCCGGCGCAGATCGAACCGCTGGCATCGCGACAGGATGGTCACCGGCACCTTGCGGATTTCGGTGGTGGCGAAGATGAACTTGGCGTGCGGCGGTGGCTCTTCAAGCGTCTTCAGCAGGGCATTGAAGGCCTGGGTGGACAGCATGTGCACTTCGTCGATGATATAGACCTTGTAGCGCGCCTCGGCCGGGGCGTAGCGCACCCCGTCGAGCAGTTCGCGCATCTCATCGACCTTGGAGCGGCTGGCCGCGTCCAGCTCCAGCACATCCAGATGCCGCCCCTCGACGATCGCCGCGCAGTGACGGCCTTCGACCGCCAGGTCGGTGATGCTAGGCGCGCGAACCGTGTCGCTCTCATAGTTCAGCGCCCGGGCCAACAGGCGCGCGGTGGTGGTCTTACCTACGCCGCGCACGCCGGTCAGCATGAAGGCGTGGGCGATCCGGCCGGTGGCGAAGGCGTTGGTCAGGGTCCTGACCATGCCCTCCTGGCCGATCAGGTCCGCGAAATTCTGCGGCCGGTATTTACGGGCGATGACCGTGTAGGGCGCCGATGGCGGCGCCCCGGACATCGGCGGCGGCGCGCCGAACATATCGGCCGTGGCCTCGTCGCGCTCGGCGGGTTCACTGTCGAGCGCGGAGTCGATATCGTTCATCGGGCCTGGGGGCTAAAGGCAGCCAGCGGAAGCGGAAACAGGTGGAGACCGGCGGACGACCCGAAGACGATTTCGTTACGGCTGCTTCCTTCCGGACCTGACCGGGTTGGCGAGGCCTCCGCCCATCGCCGATCTCCACGGCCTATATCGCGTGCGCGAGAGCCCGATGCAAGTGTGAGGGGGCGCCGTCTTGCCGGGCAGAGCGCGTGGAAGACAGTCAGACCGCCGTCATTCCCCCGTCGACGCTGAATTCGGCGCCGGTGACGTAGTTCGACTCGTCGGAGGCGAGATACAGAATGACGTTGGCGATATCTTGCGGATCGCCCACCCGCCCGAGGAGGAGGGAAGACGTCATTCGCTCTGCCGCCTCGCGGTTCCCGCCGCCGGCGCCGGCCTGCATGTTGGTCCAGATCACGCCGGGATGGACGGAGTTGCAGCGGATGTTCCGCTTGCCCAGCTCCGCGGCCAGGGCTTTGGTCATCAGGCGAACGCCGCCTTTGGAGGCGGCATCGGCCGAGCAATTGGGCAGGCCGATCAGGCCGGCGACCGAAGACAGGTTCACGATCGAGCCGCCGCCGCTTCTGATCATTGCGGCCGCCGCGCTTCCGCGGCCCAGGAACACGCTGGTCAGGTTGACATCGATCTGGCGGTTCCAGTCGGCGAGCGACAACTCGGCCAGGGGCTTCCCTATGTCCGGGTCCATCTCAACGCGCGGCTGGCCAAGTGCTATGCGCCGCTGTTGCCGCGGGGCGGGATCATTCCAGGAGAGGCGGTGCCGCAGGTCGTCCGCTCCCGGGCGTTCGGTTTCAAGGAAGGGGATTTCGTCGCTGGTTTCAGCGGCTGGCAGGAATACAGCGCCCTCCCCGCCCACAGGCTGCGCAAGGTCGATTCGGCCTTGGGGCCGCTGTCGGCCCACCTCGGCGCCCTGGGTATGCCGGGCCTGACCGCCTATGCGGGATTTACCCGTCTCGCCGAGGCGCGGGCCGGTCAGACCGTGTTCGTCTCCTCGGCGCTCGGCGGCGTCGGCGCGGTTGTCGGCCAAGTCGCGCGGTTGAAGGGCCGCCGTGTGGTCGGCGTGAGCAGTTCCGCCGAGAAATGCCGCTTTGCCGTCGATGTTCTGGGTTACAACGCCTGCGTCGATCGAACGATGGCGGACTTCGCAACCAGATCGCCGCCGCCTGTCCCGACCGCATCGATGTCGACTTCGAGAACGCCGGCGGCACGGTGTTCTGGGCCGCGGTCGCGGCAATGAAGGACTATGGACGCATGATCATTTGCGGCCTGATCTCCGACTACAACCTGGATGACCTGCCCGAGAGCCCAGATCTGAGTTCGACCCCTTTGCGGCAGATCGCCCTCAAGCGCCTCGTGCTCAAGGGACTGATGGTCCACGACTATTTCAACCTCTATCCGGAGTTCCACGCCGAGGTCAGACCGGTGATCCAGGATGGCCGCTTCCGGCTGAAGGACTATGTCGTTTAAGGTCTCGACCATGCCGGTCAGGCGATGATCGACATGATGTCGGGTCGCAATTTCGGTAAGACCGTCGTACGCGTCTCGGCTGATCCAGCTCTCTGACGCCTCGACCTTCGCGCCGTGTGAGAGGAAGACGCCATGGCCTTGAACGTTCTGGTGGTCACCAAGGGCCACCCCTTCGACCATAACGCCTTCCGCGCCATGCTGACCGCCTATCAGGATATCGTCACCACGTTTGTCGAACAGCCCGCGGCGCAGGTCGTGCTTCGCCCCGAGAACGTCGGCGCCTATGACGCGGTCCTTTTCTACGACATGTGCGGGGTATCTCCGGACCCTGCAGCCGGGCGGCCGCCAGACGATTATGTTCGCGCCATCGAGGCGCTGCTCGAGCGGGGCGTGGGGCTGGTCCTGCTCAATCACGCCCTGGTGCAGTGGCCGCACTGGCCGCTTTGGCGCGAGATCACCGGCAGCACATTCAGGCTTTGGGAGGTCGAGGAGAGCGGCAGGGTGGTCCCCGGCTCTGGCTACCGTGGCGGGGCCGGTGAGCCGCACCGCAACGCCGTGCACAGGCTGCGGGTGGTCGATCCGGCCCATCCTGTCACCGCGCGCCTGTCGGACAGCTTCGAGATCAGCGACGAGGTCTATCTGCGCCTGCCGATTCCCGCCTCGCCCGACATTGTTCCCTTGCTGGTCAGCGACTACGCCTTTGTGCAGGCGAATTT
This sequence comes from Caulobacteraceae bacterium, assembly GCA_025359665.1. Lineage (GTDB taxonomy): Bacteria > Pseudomonadota > Alphaproteobacteria > Caulobacterales > Caulobacteraceae > Acaudatibacter. Next base: position 966 of record JANYFU010000150.1, on the reverse strand, counting down.
CAATCCACCACCCCTGGCGCCCGAGTCCCAGCAGCTGGCCTGGAGCCACCCGGCAGGCGACAGGGTCAGCGCCTGGGCGAAACGCACTGGCAACAGCCCAGTCGTGGCCACGGACTGCGGCGACGGCCCGCCCGCCTATGCCAACCCGGCATTCCGCGCCTTCCTGCACGGCGCGCTTTCATGGGTAGCCTCGGACGACGCCCGGGCCTGGGCGCGAAGGCGATCTCACGCGGTCCAGGACTGAGATCACGGACCTGGCGGGCGTTTCCGGGTCGCGCCGCGCAACCGGCCTCAGGCCAGGGCGCGAATCATCCCCAGCTGACACGCGACCGCCGCCGCGCGTGTGCGATTGTTGACCCCCAGCTTTTCAACCGCGCTGTCGACATGGAAGCGCGCCGTCGAGGGGGACCGGCCGATCAGCTCGCCGATTTCCCCATCCGTCTTGCCCAGGGCGACCCATGTCAGGCACTCGAGTTCGCGCTCGCTGAGCACGGCGCGGGGCGCCTTGTCGGTGGTGTCGGGCCTCTCGCGGTAGACGTGGTCCATGAACAGATAGGCCGCGAGGCGTAACTGGCCGGACCAGGCGACTATGATGGCGTCCAAGTCCGCCGGATGACCAACCGCCAGCCAGCCCACCGCCCCCACGCGAGACAGCGGCATGTGCACCGGCACGGTAATCCCGCCGACGATCCCCAGACCCGCCGCGTGCCGCCAGAAGTCCTTCGTCCGCTTGTCCCATGAGAAGGCCGCGCAGCCGATCTCGGCGGCTCGCCACACGAAGGGCTGCATGGCCACCCGGCAGGCTTTGCCGATCGGACAGACGTGGTGCAGCGGGTCCGTTGGCGGGCCCGGCGCCTGAGCAGGCAGCCACCCGAAGATCTCACCCAGCAGGCCGCCCTCGCGGCTCATCGTCAGGCCTTCGTTCGAGAAGTCGGCCACCACGGCCGGACGATCGAGGCCTACCGC
>JANYFU010000131.1 GCA_025359665.1 Caulobacteraceae bacterium | reverse complement strand
TCGACGCCCATCGTCTGCTGCACTGGGCCGCCATCGAGGGCCATCAGTATGCGCTCAAGCGCGCCCTGTTCGAGGCCTATTTCACCCACGGTCGTAACCCCTCCGACCATGATTTGCTGGTGGACGCGGCCGGGCGGGCGGGGCTCGATGTCGATGCGGCCCGCGAGGTGCTGGCCTCCGGGCGCTACGCCGAAGAGGTCCGGGCGGACGAGCGCCGCTGGCGCGAGGCGGACATCCACGCCGTGCCGGCCGTGATCATCGATGACCGCTACATGATTTCCGGCGGGCAGCCCGCTGACGCGTTCGAGCGGGCCCTGCGCAAGATCGCGGCCCTGGCGGCCTGACTGGCGCCAGACGGCCTGGCGCACGCTGGCTCCTTACCCTGCCGCTGGGACGACCATCCGGTCCAGGCGCGCGAGCCGTCCATGATCCAGCGGCGCGGCCAGCCGCGCGGCGATGCAGACGGCGCGCACGATCTGCAGGCCGACCGCCACCCGGGTCTCGAAATGGTCGGAGAGCTCCGGCGAGAACACGATCTCGTCCGGCGACGGCAGGCTGAGCGCGCCGGAGGCCTCGCCGTCTTCCAACAGCCGGGCCACGTGCATGCGCGAGACCAGCATGTCCCGCGCCAGGCGCCGACGGGACAAGGTCACCCGTTCCAGCAGCCGCGCGCGGTCCGGGTCGGGCGCCTGGTGTTCCAGGAAATAGAACAGGAAACCCAGGCCCCGGTCACGGCGGGTGAACAGGTCGATCGGGCTGTCACCCTGGCCGACCAGGTCCGGACGGAAGGTCGAGATCATGCCGAAGGTCAGCAGGAAGCCGCGAAGGGTCGCGGGATCCTCCAAGGCCTCGGCCACGTCGGCGAATTCCGGGATCAGGTCGCCCAGGCCACCCAGGATGCCTCCCAGGCCATCGCGCAGGCGCTGGTGAAATTGCGGCTGAACGTCAAGTTTGCGATTACCCCACGCGCCACCCGCGGACTCGATCGCCAAATCGCCGCTGGCCACCGCCCGGTCCAGGAAGTCGGCCACCACGCCGCGATTGAATCCGAACATTTGTTGGCAGGTCCGCAGCAATTCGCCGGTCGTCGTCCCCATGTCGCGCGCGTCGAGCACCGCCAGCGTGAAGGCGATGCGAAATCGGCGGTCATGCTGGGTGGCCCAGAGGCCGAAATCGTCCTGGCTGGTGATAAAGGCATAGGCGTCCACCGCTATTCGCCTGATGGCGGGCCGCAGGTTTGGATGGCGCCGGAACGCCTCCACCGCGTCGGGCGTCAGCAGCACGAGCGCGCGCGTCCAGGAGTCGTCGGCTTCCAAACGTGATTCCGGCCTAGGAGCGTCGCGGGGTAGGCTCGGCGCCGCCGGCCGGACAGGCCGTTTCGGATGGCGAGGGGGTCCGCGAACAGTGGCCCGCAGAAGCGCGGTCCGGGGTCGGCAAGTCAAGTCGAGACACCCGATTCCGGGCCGTCAAGGCGGCACTATTTCGCAAGATCTCGGGCAATCTGTGCAGATTGTCAGCCTTGGCGGCCCCGTGGGATTGAACCCCCGCCGGATGTTCCTCCGGTTCAAGCCATGTCTCGTTCCATTCCGCCCGCCACCGGCTCCCCGGGCGACGCGGTCGATCGCGTCTGAGTAATTTGAATTAGAAACCCTGTACAAAAAGGAAGATCCATGAACGTTAAAACAAAATTCCGCCTGGCGTTGCTTTCAATGATTGCAGCGCCGTTGCTCTCACTCCCAGTGACATCCAGCGCGGCGACGTCCGACCTGGTGACCGTACCAAAAGTTACTTATTCAAACCTCGATGCGGGAGGCGCCTTCGGAACCGGATATTATTTCGTGTCGGGACCGGTAAACAATGCTTATACCTACGCCACGTCGTTCGTCGCTGGAGTGGGTGGGCATCTTTCCTATATAGACATGCCCCTGCAACCTCTATCCGCCAATGCAGGCGTGGTTATCTCGATTTTCAACGACAACGCCGGCGTGCCGGGAACCGCTAACGATGGGCCCGCACTGGAAGAATGGCTCGCCACAAAGCTTCCAAGCCCGGTGGTCGCGATAAAATTCAACTCCAGTCACAAGCCGGCGCTGGTTGCGGGACGTAAATATTGGGTCGTCGTCGCGCCCTTGTACTACGACAGCGTCGTCGGTTGGCAATTGAATGCGACGGGCCAGACCGGGGTCGACGTCACCACCGACGGCTCGGCCAATGGCTGGTCGGTCTACACCGCCAACGCCGGCGTGATGCCCGCCCTGGACGTCTGGGTGAAATAGCCTCGCGCCCGGCGGGCTTGCCCCCGAGACCGCCGTTGTTCGCCGCCGTACGCCGCCTGGTTCTATGTCGCCGCGCTCTCCGGCCCAGGCCGCGCGCGCCGGCCGTGGACGGCCGGGATGATTTGCTCGATCAGGCGTTGGGTCTGGTCGAAGATGTCCGTGTCGCCGTCTCCGATCGGGCGCAGGACGAATTTCGTTACGCCGGCGGCCTGGTAGTCGCCAATGCGGCCAAGGATGTCGGCCGCGCTACCGGCGACGATCACATCGTCGGGATCGCCGGCCGGGAAGGCCTTTCGATAGGCGGCGCGGCGGCGCTCGGCGACCGGATCGTCCTTGGCCCCGAAACGATACGAGAAGCCCGCGCCGAAATGCTCGGCATCGATGACGCGGCCGGCCTCCAGGGCGGCGGTTCGGATCGCCTCGACCGTCCGAGCGACCTGCGCCGGTCCTTGCAGGCCGGCGATCCAGCCGCTGCCGATGCGGACGGTGCGACGGATAGCGGCCGGCCCGGAGCCGCCGATCCACAGCGGCAGCGGCTGCTGCACCGGCAGAGGCGCCAGCCGCGCGCCCTCGATCCGGAAGTGCGGTCCGTCCGCATTCACGGTCTCGCCCCGCCAGAGCCGGGCGATGATGTCGAGCGCCTCGTCGACGCGCGCGCCTTGCCCCCGCGGCTGGCGACCCATCGCGGCCCAGTCGGGCGAGGCCAGGGCGCCGATCCCGAACGCTGGCAACAGACGCCCGCCGCTGAGGAAGTCGATCGTCGCGCACTCCCTGGCGACGAGCAGCGGTTCGCGGAAGCCCAACGCCAGCACGTTCATGCCGAACTTCAGCCGCTGCGTCGCGCCGGCCAGCGCGGCCATGACGCTCATGCAGTCGAGGAACGGCTGGGCGGCGACCA
>JANYFU010000330.1 GCA_025359665.1 Caulobacteraceae bacterium | reverse complement strand
TGGCTTCGCCTGGTCCGCGACCGTGGTTGAGGGTCTGGCTCAGCTGCTCAATTGGGCGCGGCGGCTGGACGACGCTGGGCGGCTTGGCGCGGGCGAAAGCCTGATTCTGGAGATCGGCTTCGGGGAGTATCTGGCGCAACTGCTGGGCGGCCTGCCGATGAGCCAGAACGAGATCGCCCGGCCGGGCGACATGGGTGCGAGCGCGGCGGCAAGGGCGCTCGCCGCCGACTCCGCGGTGATCAGCTTTGTCGATTCGGGAAACACCCCGGCTGCCCGCGCGGCCCTGGCGGGGCTGCTGGCCGAGGGCTGGCGGGCCGATGAGGGCCTGGGCGACGAGACCCTGGACATGATCCGCGATCAGTTCCGCCGCTTCACCGATGAGCGCGTGGCGCCCGGTGCGCACGGCTGGCATCTGGCCGACGTGCTGATCCCCGACGAAATCGTTGCGGAGATGGCGGCGCTCGGCGTTTTCGGCGTCTGTATCCCACCGGAATATGGCGGCCTGGGCCTGGGTAAGCTGGCCATGTGCGTGGTCTCCGAAGAGCTCAGCCGGGGGTGGATCTGCGCCGGGTCGCTGGGCACCCGGTCGGAGATCGCCGGCGAACTGATCGGGGCCAACGGCACGGCCGAACAGAAAGCGTATTGGCTGCCGGCCATCGCCTCGGGCGCGGTGCTGCCCACCGCCGTCTTCACCGAACCGGATGTCGGCTCCGATCTCGCTTCGCTGAAGACCCGCGCGCGACGGGGCGATGACGGCGGCTGGCGGATCACGGGGTCCAAGACCTGGATCACCCACGCCTCGCGCAGCGACCTGATGACTGTGCTGGCGCGCAGCGACGCCGACACCCCCGGCCATGGCGGCCTGTCGCTGTTTCTGGCCGCCAAGACCCGCGGAACGCCTGGCGACGCCTTTCCGGACAACGGGCTGTCGGGCAGCGAGATCGGCGTGCTCGGCTATCGGGGCATGAAGGAATATGTCCTCTCGTTCGATGAATTCCCGGTGGCGGCCGAAGGGCTGCTGGGTGGCGCGCAGGGCGCTGGCTTTCGCCAGCTGATGGCCACCTTCGAGGGCGCCCGCATCCAGACCGCCGCGCGCGCCATCGGCGTGGCCCGCAAGGCGCTTGATCTCGCCCTGGCCTATGCGCTGGAGCGGCGCCAGTTCGGAAAACCGCTGATCGCCTTCCCCCGCACCTCCGACAAGATCGCCCTGATGGCGGTGGAGACGGTGATTGCCCGCGAGCTAACCTACTATTCGGCCCGGACCAAGGATGCCGGCGACCGCTGTGACATCGAGGCGGGGATGGCCAAGCTGCTGGCCGCGCGGGTGGCCTGGAGCAACGCCGACGCCGGCGTGCAGATCCACGGCGGCAACGGCTACGCGCTGGAATATGAGATGAGCCGCATCCTCTGCGACGCCCGCATCCTCAACATCTTCGAAGGCGCCGCTGAAATCCAGGCCAACGTGGTCGGGCGAGGGCTGCTTTCACGGCAGAGCTGAATCTCGAAAAGCCTATCCCGTCATGCCCCGGGTCTGGGCTAGGGCGGTGACGGTGGCCGTGCCGATGGGGCCTTGTTCGTCGTGGAGAACGCATTCGCCGATGGCGACGCCGTCCGTGGCTTGGTGGTTGACGACTTCATATCCGACCCATCGGGTGACCGGCAGGCGGTGCAGATACAGCGTCACGTCGCTGTTGATATAGGCGAGGCCCCTGTCGCCGGCGTTGGCGAAAGGGCTGGCGAAGTCACAACCCACGGCGACCTCGGCGAACGGGGTCAGTAGGTCACCGCCGACCAGTTCGCGCACTTCCCTCATCCACACACGGCGCGGTCCGAGCGTGCCCATGGCCCCGGAGATCGGGCGAATTTCCCACATGCCGCCCAGGGCGCTCCGAGGGTCGGTCGGCGGGGCGATATCGCCGGGCGACGGCGCATCCCACGGTGGGGGCGACCACACCGTTCCGTCGGGATTTCGGGTCCGCCGCAACATCTGGCAGGTGGCGCGGGCCATGGATTTTCCGTCGATGAGGTACTCAGCGTCGATCACCTTGATCCTTCGACCCTCGCGCACCACGCGAGTGACGACTTCGGCGGGTGACAAGTCCGGCAGGCGGTACATATCGACTGTCAGACGCGCCGGCATGAAGTCCGGATCGCCGTGCCGGCGTTCGATCTCGGCGCCCAGCAGGCCGATGACGACGCGGCCATGCAGGGAGGTCTGGTCCCAGGGGCCCCGGCTGATGGGGTTGGGGATGAAGCGGTCGCCGCTGCGGCTGAAGAAGGGTTCGTTGCTCATGCCGGGCGGCAGATTCCACATTCCCGGACGCCGCGCCAGAGAACTCAGCTAGGTAGAAGTGGTGAAAACCCACCTGCCCACCCTTGATGGTTTGCGCGGTGTCGCCGCCCTGGCGGTGGTCGGCAGCCATTTCGAAAACCTCAGCGGCATCAATCTGCATCTGCAGGCGGCCGGCGCGGCCGTGGATTTCTTCTTCATTCTCAGCGGCTTCGTCATCGCCCAGGGTAACCGGGGCAGATTGCCGTGCGGGTTAGGCGCTGGCGAGTCTGATGAGGTCGGGCAAGCTATCGACGTGCTTGGCGCCTTCGACGCGGAAGCGGTCTCCGAGGAAGCGATAGAATGAGACGTTGAGTTTTTGGCAGGTCTTGAGAAGCCCCATCATGGTGTCGCGGGCGACCTTGCCGGGGTCGCTGACCGTGCCGCCGGAGATGGCGCGCTTGGTCACCCAGGATCGGATGTCGTTTTCCGAGCCGTTGGTGTGCAGCGGGATTTCCGGTCGATCCAGGACGCGCAGCAGGTCGGCCTTTCGGGCGTGCAGGCGCCGAAGTTGCCGATCCAGAAGGATCATCCCGGTCTTCTTGGTGAAGATCCGATTGAATCGGAGCCGAAGGGCTCTGGCCCGTTTCGGCGTCGGGTCCAGTTTGTACGACTTCAGGTCCCTGTAGAGCCACCAGATCAGGGTTCTGACCAACTTCACCGCCCTCAGATGCGCCTTGTTGGTGGGGTTGAGCTTATAGACCAGCCGTTCGGCGTGCACCCAACAGGCGGCGTGGTTTTCGATACGGAACTGGCCAGCGCCGTCGGAGACGATGACGGTGTCTTCAAGCAGGCCATGATCCTTGATGGCGCCCAAGAGCGCCCCTTCGGTGGCGATGGTGACTGGATCGGGGAGGACGCCCAGATCACCCAGGCCGAGCGTCTCGAGATGCTCCAGCCACGCCGCTTCGCCGACGAAGGATTTCAGCGGGTGGTCCGCCAGCTTGGCGATGAGGGGGCCGGCGAGCGACCGCTCGGCCATGTAGGCCAGGGCCTGGGCATTGACGACGTAGTCGTCCCGCCCGGCGCGCAGGTTCGACAGGAAGGTCTTGCGGGATTTCGACGGACCCGAGCGGAAGACGGCGAACCGGTTGTCCCCGATGTGCGTCACATAGCCGTCCTTGCCGCCGTGACGGGCTCCGGTGTCGTCCACGGTGACCCACTTGGCGGTCTCCAGGCCGGTCCGCAGGACCTCCTGATCTTCCGCGATCAGATCCTCCAGCCCCCTGCTCAACAGGCGCACGACCTGTCGCTTGGAAATATCCAGCCCCATGCCGGTGAGCAGGGCCGTCAGCCGCTCGGTGGTCATCTGACCCTGAAAGTGACCGGCGGCGATGAACCGGCGAAGCTCGGGACCATAGCCGCCCAGAATCCCCGGCGGCAGCGAGGCGATGATCCTCTCCCCGCAAGGGCCCGCCCACCGCTCCTTGCGGTAGCGCACCGTCTCCACCGTGATCCGAAGATCCTGGACCGTGATGTCCTCATACCCCAGGAACCGTGATCCCGCCGGCGCAGCGGCCTTGATCACGACAACCCGGGCCGCCTCCTGCCTGGCGCGTTTTGATCCACGCCGCCGCCGGGAGCCGTCCTTGCCGCCGTCTCCCGGCTCAGTCGCCTTTTCCATGCCAGAAGGCTTGGCCTTGAACTTCGGCCGCGGCGGCAAACCCTTCAGGCGCGCGATCTCTTCCTTCAAAGCCGCCACTTCGACCTTCAACGCCGCGATCAAGGCATCCTTGACGCCAATGGCCTCGCCCCGCGCCACATCCTGAACCCGCAGCCGCTCCACTTCGGCCGCAAGCGTCGCCACAAACCCGCGAAGCTCCGCGAGCGCTAAATCATCAAACGATCCAGTCGGCGGCAGCATCCACAGCTTGAATCACGATCGAAAGGCCATGGATAGCCCCATGCACAGCAATCTGCCCCGGTTACTCGCCCAGGCCTATGAACAGCGACTGGCGGACGGGTTAGGCTGGCGGGCTTATATGGGGCTGCGGCTGGCCCGGCTTTATCCGGCTATTCTGGGTGGGGCCGTGGTCGGCCTGGCCATGTTGGCCTGGTCCGGCGAGGCGCTAGACGTCGGGCTCGCCGCCCAGTTCCTGCTACTGCCGGTGCTGGCCGGGCCAGCCGTGCACGGCGGAGAACTGTTTCCGCTCAACGGCCCGCAATGGTCGCTATTCTGGGAATTGGCGGTCAACGCGCTCCACGCCGTAGTTTCGCGCTGGCTGACGATTCCCGTCCTGGCCACCATTGTCACGCTGTCCGCCGGGGCCTTGATCGCCACTGGTCTGAACTACAGCGGCCTGGACGTCGGCTGGTCGCGAACCAATCTCTGGGGCGGACCGCCCCGGGTGATGTTCGGGTTCTTCGTGGGCGTGCTGATCTTCCGGCTCCAGGCCCGGGGCTGGATAGTCCCGACCCTGCCCTATCCACTGATCGCCCTGGCCCTGGCCGTCTGCCTGTTCCGCTGGTTTCCGCAATGGGGTGGCTTCGCGGCGCGCGACACCTTCAAGGTTGTCGTGGTGCTGCCGGCCATGGTCGCTCTCGCCAGCCAAGCCCGAATTTCCGGTGGGTGGCTCGGGTCGGCGCGCTACCTCGGTTTGATCTCCTATCCTCTCTACGCAATCCATGTACCGCTGCTGCGTGGGTTCGAGGTGCTGCTTGGCCGTCTGTTCGACACCCCTCCACCCGGCGCCTGGTGGCTGGCGCTCGGGGCGACCCTGGTATTGGCGGCGTTATTCGAGCGGTTCTACGACGCGCCGATCCGCTCTTGGCTCGCGCGGCGCCGTCGAATGAAATAAGGCGCCGTCCGAGCGTGGCGCCCAATCAGTCGGCGCCCGCGACTGGCGCAGCCCAAGGTCGCGTCAAAAGTCAGCGCGCCGGCTCGCCCAAGTGAGTTTGCACTTCCCAAGCAAGGGACCACGCTAGGCTGCGGCTCAGTCAGAGTCCCGACGTTCAACTTCTGGAGTCCGTCAATGGAAAGAACCAAAGCCGCCGTCCGCGAGAACGGCCTCTCTCATCTGGATATGCTCTTCGCCGGCGGTTCCACCGCAGTCTTCCTGACCATCGTCGCCAGCCTGATCGGAGCCATAAGCAGTTACATTCGCTGATCGATTCAGGCCATAGCGCTTGACGGGCCCTGGCTTTATGGCGTTGAGGGGTAGCGCGCCGTTCTCGCAGGGTCAGGCCGATGGGTGGGGAGTCGTCTCGGCTTGTAATCGAGGCAGATAAGCAGCGCCGGGATTGGGTCGACGCCGAAGACGCGCGGCGGCTGGAGAACGTGGTTCGCTTCGCGGCTACCGCCTACCAGTCGGTCGTCGATATCCACGAACCACCTGAAGCCAGGACGGCTCTGGCGGAAAACCAACCCTATCACCGCTTCGGCGCCGAAGCCGGAGACACGGGGTCCTGGTATATGCGCCTCGATACACCGGAGACCGCGGCGGAAAGCACCCGGGGGGCTATTCAGCGGCTGCGCGCCGAACACGATCTTCTGGAACTAGCGCAGTGGCTTGAAAGGGAAGTCGAGACCCGCACCGCCGAGTGGAGCCGACTATGGCGCAACTCGCGCGACCTGTTGCTGGTGATGGACAGTACCGGGATGTTGCGCGGCGCCAATCCGGCCTGGACAACCATATTGGGCTGGGCTCCACAGGAAGTTGTTGGGCGGCGCATCGCCGATTTCATGCATCCCGATGATCATGCCGAGAACCGGAGCGCCTTCTCGGTGATCGCCGATGGCGCGTCGGCGAGCGTCGAGACCCGGCACAAGCACCGCGACGGCGGCTATCGTTGGATCTCCTGGGTGGCCGCGCCGGAAGACGATCTGATCTACGCCACCGGCCGACACATCACCGCCGAAAAAGAGGCCGCCGCGGTCCTGGAAGAGACCCAGACCCGTTTCCGGACCTTCTTCGAGACCAGCTATCAATACAGAGCCCTGGTGAGCCTCGAAGGCGTGCTGCTTGAGGTCAACACCACGGCGCTCACGGCCGCTGGGGCAAGTCGCGACGCCGTCGTCGGACTTGATCTCTGGCGGACGCCCTGGTTCGCCACGACGCCCGGCATCCCCGACGCGGTGCGGGCCGCGGTCACCAGGGTCGCGACGGGCGATATCCGGCGCGAGGACATCCTGTTGAAACTCCCCACGGCCGGCTGGCGATGGCTTGATTTCACCTTGCGCCCGCTCAACGACTCGCGAGGCGACGCCGTGGCCATCGTCCTTGAGGCCGTGGACATCACCGAGCGGCGAGAGGCGGAAATAGTCCTGCGCCAGAGCCAGAAACTGGAAGCCATGGGTCAGCTCACAGGCGGGGTCGCGCATGACTTCAACAACCTTCTCACGCCGATCATCGGCGGTCTCGACATGCTGCAACAACGGGGCCTGCCGGGTGAGCGCGAGCGGCGGCTGGTCGATGGGGCGCTACAATCGGCCGAACGAGCCAAGACCCTGGTGCAGCGCCTGCTGGCGTTCGCCCGCCGCCAACCCCTGCGGACCGGGCCTGTCGATATGGCCGGCCTGATCGCGGGGGTCAGGGATCTGGTGGCGAGCACGGTCGGGCCTCAAATACAGGTGACGACGGACGCGCCGGTCGGCCTGCCCGCCGCCCAGGCGGACGCCAACCAGTTGGAGATGGCCATACTGAACCTGAGCGTCAACGCCCGGGACGCCATGCCCCAGGGCGGAAGCCTGTCGATCCAGGCCGCTGACGAACTGATCGATTTCGGACACCGGACGGCCCTGCCCCCTGGGCGCTATATTCGCCTGTCGGTCTCCGACACTGGAACGGGTATGGACGAGGCGACCCTTGCCCGGGCGATCGAACCTTTCTTCTCGACCAAGGAGCAGGGACGGGGCACGGGGCTGGGGCTCTCGATGGCGCATGGACTGGCCTCGCAACTGGGCGGCGCCCTCGCGATCTCCTCCAAGCCAGGACTTGGCACGCGGGTTGAGCTCTGGCTGCCCACGAGTGCGGAAACTCCGAGTCCGGCGCGACTGGCGCACAGGACGCCATCCAACCCGGCGCCGGCCGGACATGTGTTACTCGTGGACGACGAGACCCCGGCCAGGGAAACCACGGCGGCCATGCTGATCGACCTGGGCTACACGGTTATCGAGGCGGCCAACGGCCAGGACGCGCTGCTGATCATCGACGGCGAACAGCCCATCGATCTACTGATCACCGACCATCTGATGCCCGGAATAACCGGCGCGGAATTGGCGAGGATCTTTCTGACGCGCCGGCCCGGCGTTCCAGCCTTGATCGTTACCGGCTATGCCGATTCGATACCTGTGGAGGTTCCACACCTGACCAAGCCGTTCCGGCTGACCGATCTCGCCGAGAGCCTCGCCAGCCTGACAGAGCGAACCTCGGCCTGAAGCTTGGGGTCAATCGCTCAGGACCTACGTCGCCAGAACAAGAAACTCGGACCGCCGGCCAGGCCGAAATAGAAGCCGATATCGTACGGCACGCCAACGCCGGAACCCTGATAGAGCCGCCAGGAAAGCGGGATCACCCCCGGAACATAGCGGTGAATGACTTCGACCAGCAGGGTGATCGGGGCGATCAGGCCGTGCCAAAATCCCAGCACCAATTCCGAGAGCGGCCCCCCCGCAGCCGTGTGAGTGGCGTCCGGCGTGCCTGCCGCGCAGGCCGTGAGGCCCAGGGCCAGGCCGACGGAGAGGACAACTAACCTGACAGGCTTGGCGATGGGTTGCATGGCAGGGTTCCTCGGTTTCGGGCTGTAACGCGCACCAGATCAACGTGGCGTTGCGCACGAAGGTTCCCGGGGGATTTGTCGGGGCGTCGCGACCCTGCTAAGCGCGCGCCAGCGGGCGGTTGTAGCCCTTGGACCTGGAGGCCGATGCGTCAGGGCAAAGCCGCTGATACCGACTGGCTATTTGTGCTCGCGGGAGTGCTGGTGACCGCTGCGGTGATCCTGGGCGGCGCCAGCCGGGAAAACCCCCTGCGTTTGGCGATCGTTGAACTTTGCGCCCTGCCTTTGGGCGCTCTGGCGATCCACCGAATAGCGCGCGATGGCGATCGGCGGCGGAACACTACCTTCGCCTTCATCCTACTTGGACTGGTCATCGCGGTCCCGCTACTGCAACTGCTTCCGCTACCGCCTCAGTGGTGGACGCGTCTCCCTGGCCAGGCGCCGCGCGTGGAAGCTCTGTCCCTGGCTCATCTGGCGCCGTCCTGGCTACCAATGAGCCTGGCGCCAGATGAGACAGCGAGCATGGCCCTGGCGTTGATTCCACCGGTGGCGATTTTCCTGGCCACACCAAGCCTCACCGTGGATCAGGTCCGGCGTCTCGCATGGCTGTGGATCGCCCTCGCCTCGGTCGGGCTACTGCTGGGCGTCGCCCAGATCGCCGCGCCGGCCGGCAGTCCCGCCTATCCGTATCAAACCACCAATCTGGGCTCGCTAGTGGGACTGTTCGCCAATCGTAATCACGAGGCCGGCTTCCTGCTGGCCCTGGCGCCGTTCGCCGCCGCCCTGGGGAGCCCCGCGACGCGGCGACGCGGTATTGGGCCGGCCCGCGCGGCGTCGGGGTTGTTCATCGTGTTTTCGGTGGTGGCGCTGGGCGTGATTCGCTCACGCGCCGGGGTTCTGCTGGCCGGACCGGCGGTGCTTCTCGCGCTGGCCGTGCTCTGGCGAGATGACGGCGGACGGCGCGGCTGGCGGCTGGTGGCTGCCATCGGGGGCGCCGTCATTCTGGCTGCCGGCGCGGTGGCGGCCTTTGGCCTGACGCCGATCCTGGCCCGGTTCGGTCCACAGACCGCCGGCGAACTGCGTTTCGAGGCGTGGCCCTATGTCGCCGCCGCGGCCCGGTCGTCTCAGCCCCTGGGATCGGGCCTCGGGTCCTTCGACCGGGTGTTCCAGGCCGTCGAGCCCCTGAAGCTGGTCGCCGTCACCTATTTCAATCATGCCCACAACGACTACCTCGAACTGTGGCTGGAGACAGGGTGGATTGGGGCCGCGATCCTTTGCCTCTTCATCCTCTGGCTGGTCGGCTCAAGCTACCGGGCCTGGCGATCGGGCGGCGGCCCGGCCAGGGCGGCCAGCGCGGCGATCCTGTTGATGATGGCCGAATCGACGCTCGACTATCCGCTGCGCACCGAGACCCTGATGGTTCTGTTCGCCTTCTGCTGCGGCCTGCTGGCGACAACGACGGGTGGCAACGGCGAGGCGCGACAAAGATGACGCCGGAAATAAGCTGCGTCATCCCGGCCTATGAAAACCTGGACCTGCTGACCAAGTGCCTGGCCTCGGTGGTCGCCCAACGCGACGTGGCGATGGAGATCATGGTGACCGATGATTCCCACTCGACAGGCGTGGCGGATTTCATGGCGGGCAGGCTGGGACCGGGCGTCACCGCGCGCTACCTGGACGGACCGAGATCCGGAAACCCGGTGGAGAACTGGAACGCCGGGTTGGCGGCGGCGCGAGCGCCTTTGAGCCTTCTGATCCACCA
>JANYFU010000325.1 GCA_025359665.1 Caulobacteraceae bacterium | reverse complement strand
GACGTGATGATGGTCGGCGAAATCCGCGACCTGGAGACCGCGCAGGTGGCGGTGCAGGCCGCGCTGACCGGGCACACCATTCTTTCGACCCTGCATACCAACGGCGCGGCGGCGGCCGTGACCCGCCTGCTGGACATGGGGGTCGAACCATTCCTGATCACCTCGACCCTGAACGCCGTCCTCGCCCAGCGGCTGGTGCGCCGGCTGTGCCCGCACTGCCGGGAGACCTTCACCCCGACGCCGGAAACCTTCGAGGCCCTGGGCGTCAATCCGGCCGGACTCGAGCAGCTGTGGCGGCCGGTGGGTTGCGCGCGGTGCGCCGGGGCCGGCTTTCGCGGCCGGATTGCGCTTCTGGAACTGCTGGTAACCGACGCCGAGACCGAGCGGCTGGTCCTGGCCCGGGCCGAGGCGCGGGAGATCCAGGCCGCCGCCGGCCTGCGCACCATGCTCGAGGACGGGATCGTCAAGGCTCGCGCCGGCCTGACCACCCTTGAGGAGGTCCTGCGCGTGACCCGGGAAGGCTGAGCATGGCGACGTTCCGCTACCGCGCCGCCACACCCTCGGGCGCGGTCCGCACCGGCGCGCTGGAGGGTGACAGTCGCGAGGAGGTGATCGCGCAGCTGCGGCGCCTGGGGCTGCTGCCCATCGAGACCGTGGCCGCCACGGGCGCTGTAAAGCCCGAAGCCTCTATCCGGGCCAACAGTCAGACCCGTCAGGCGGTGGTCAACGCCATGGGCGAGCTGTCGGTGCTGCTGGAGGCCGGCCTGGCCCTGGACCGGGCGCTGGCCGTCTGCGTCGACAATATCCTCAATCCCGGCGTCAAGGCCGCGTTCGGCAAGATCCACGCCCGGGTCAAGGAAGGCGCGACCCTGTCGCGGGCAATGATTGAATCCAAGGGCCTGTTTCCACCGATGGCCTCGGCGATGTGCGAAGCGGGCGAGGCCGACGGTCGCCTGGGCGCGGCCCTGGCCCGTCTGGCCGAAAGCCTGGACCGGGCCGAAGCCCTGCGCCAGACCGTGGTGTCGTCGCTGGTCTATCCGGCGATGCTGATGGTGGTGGCGTCGAGCGTGATCCTGGTGATGCTACTGGTGGTGGTGCCGCAGTTCGAGGTTCTGTTCGAGGGTAACCACGCCAAGCTGCCGTTCGCGACACGCATGGTGATGGGCGCCAGCGAGGGGGTGCGGTCCCATGGGCTGATTGGCCTGGGTGTGTTGATCGCCCTTGGTTTCGCCGCGCGCCAGTGGCTGGCGCGCCCGGCCGCGCGCCTGGTGTTCGACCGCGTGATCCTGGGCGTGCCGCAACTGGGTCCGCTGATCACCAATGCCGAGACCGCCGCTTTCGCCCGCACCCTCGGCAGCCTGGTCGAGGGCGGCGTGCCGCTGCCCACGGCGCTCGGGATCGCCCAGCGGTCGGTGTCCAACAGCCATATGTCGGGCGCCATAGCCAAGGTCGTGGCGGGCCTGAAGGAGGGCGGCGGGCTGTCCGGTCCCCTGGCCGCCAGCGGAGTGTTTCCGCCGATGGCGCTGAGTTTTCTGCGCACCGGCGAGGAGACCGCTCGGCTTGGCCTGATGCTCGGGCGCCTGGCCGACGTGCTGGACCGCACGGTGCGCTCGACGATCCAGCGAATGATCGGCATACTGACCCCGGCGATCACGGTTGTCATGGGCGCCGTCGTCGCCACGGTGATCGCGTCCATCATGTCGGCGATACTTGGTTTCAACGATCTGGCGCTTTCTCCATGACCCACCCCGCCCCGATGCCAACGACAGCGCCGGAACAGTTCGGCAAGCGCCCGCGACGCCGCCGGGGCGACGAGGGTTTCACCCTGCTGGAAATGCTGGTGGTGCTGGCGATCATGGGCCTGCTGGCCGCGATCATCGCGCCGCAGGTGCTGAAATATCTCGGCACTTCGCGCAGCCAGACCGCCAAGGTGCAGATTCAGAACGTTGACGCGGCCCTGCAACTGTTCCGCCTGGATGTCGGACGCTTTCCGACCCAGGAAGAAGGCCTGGGCGCGCTGGTCACCGCGCCATCCACCGCGCCCGGCTGGAACGGACCCTATCTTCAGAAGTCGGCGGCCCTGAACGACCCGTGGGGAACCCCGTATGTCTATAAGATCCCGGGCAAACACGGAGAGATCGACGTCTACAGTCTGGGGTCCGACAAGGCCGAGGGCGGGACCGGCGAGGCGGCCGATGTCGGAAACTGGTGACGCGGCGGGCCAAAACGCCTCGCGATTTGCGTCCCAGGCCGGAACGACCCTGATCGAGGCTCTGGTCGTGGTGGCGATCACCACCATGGTCGCCCTGATCGGCTTTCCCCGTATGCAACAAGGCCTTCTCACTCTGGCCCAGCGTCAGACCGTCTCGGTGGTCGCCGCGCGGCTGCGTCAGGCGCGGGCCGAGGCTCTGCGCCGGGACACGCCGATCGTATTTGCCATCGCCCCCGACGGTCGCGCCTATGGGGCCTCGGACGGTGGCCTGGCCCAGGCGCCGGTCGGCGTCAGCCTGACGACACCGTCCGGACCAGGCGGCCGAATCCTGTTCCACGGCGACGGCTCGTCGTCGGGCGGGGCGGTCTGGGTCAGCGCCGGACGACGCACGATCGCGGTTCTGATCGGCTCGCCCGGCGGTGACGTGGCGATCGGCCCCGGATGATCAGCGCCCGCCAAAGCCGTTCGGGGTCGGACGCCGGGTCGGTGTTCGTTGAATCCATCATCGCGGCGGCGATCGTCGCCATGGCCCTGGGCGCGACGTTCCAGGTGATCGCCGACGGCGCCAATCGTGACAAGGCGGTCGAGTCGCGCCGCACGGCGCTGCTGATCGCCCAGTCGGAACTGGCGGCGGTCGGATCGGAGATTCCACTGAGATCGGGCCAGACCGCCGGGCTGGCGGGCGACATGGTCTGGCGTGTGGAGGTCTCTCCATACGCCGACGGGGTCGACGACAGCGCGGCCGGCGCCCTCTGGAGAGTGGCCGTCTCGGTCCAGCGGCGCGGTGGCGGGGCGGATCTCGCGCACCTGGATTCCCTGCGCCTGGGTCCCGTGGAGGGATGACCCAGCGCGCATTAACGTCGTCCAGCCGGGGCTTCGCCCTGGTGGAAGCGCTGGCCAGCCTGGTCGTCGTCGGCATGATCGGCCTGATGCTGATGGCCGGCGTGACAACGGGTCGGCGGGTCTGGGAGCGGATCGACACGCGCGAAGCCAGCGGCGAAACCCTGGACGCCGCGCAGATTTCTCTGCGAGGACGGCTTGAACAAGCCTTTCCACAGACCCTGTATGACGAAGACCCGCCCTATATCGAGTTTCAGGGGACCGACCGGACCGTGACGTTTCTGGCCAATCCACCGGAATCGGGCAGGCCGGCGCCGTTGAGACACTACACCTTGTCGCTCGACACGGCGGGCGAGCTGTCGCTGGCGTCGATCAGCGACCCCGATCCGCCGGAACACGCGATCGTCACCCGCGAGGTTCTGCTTCGCGGCGTGAGACAGATCGACCTGGCCTATTTCGGCCCAGCCGAACCCGACCAAACCAGGCGGTGGCGGCCGGTCTGGCATGACAATGCGGTGCTGCCCGAACTGATCCGCGTCAGGCTGGCTTTCGAACCCGGCGATCCGCAGCTCTGGCCCGACCTGATCGTTCGACCCCAGGCGACGATCGATTCCGCCTGCCTGCTCAACATTATCTCCCGCCGCTGCAAGGGCCGACAGTGACCCTTCAGGAACTGCTCAACACCGATATGGACATGGCTTCACTGTCCGCCCTGGCGCGGCAGGGATTGGCATGGTGGGTCGACGAACTGAGCACGATGCTTCCCAACGGCTTGCGGGAACGCCTGTCGTCGCGACCACGAACCTGGATCGAACCTAGGGACCAGGGCGGCTGGCGAACCTGGAGAGACGGCCGCGTCCATGAGGCAAGCCCGCCGCCCCGGGACGTTAAGATCGGCTTGCTGGCCCCGCGGGGCGCGGTTCTGGAGCGGGATCTAACTGTCCCGAGGATGCCGGCGGCGGATGTCCGGCGCATGCTGACCCTAGATATCGACCGCCTCTCGCCTCTGGCGCCGGATCTGATTCACTTCGACCTGGAGATCATCGACCGGGACGGGGAAGACGGGAAACAGAAAGTGCGGCTGGGAATCCTGCCGCGCGCCGAAGCGCGGCGCCTGCTGGCGATCGCCCGCCAGGACGGTTTCGCCCCGGCGGCCCTGGGAACCCGGTCCGATAGGGAAGGTGTCACCCATTTCGATTTCCTTCCCCAGACCGTGGCGGCGCTGGGCGAGACGCGCAGCGGCGGGACGCGGCTCTACGCCTGGATCGCCGCGGTGGCGCTGATCGTTCTGAATCTGGGGATTCTCGTGGGCCGCGACATCATCGCTGTCGACCGTCAAAGCCAGGCGGTGGAGGGCCAGCAGCCGGTGGTTGACGCGGTGCAACGGCTGCGCCGTCGCGTCGAGACCGAGGACGCCGCGCGGCGCGACCTGCTGGCCCGGGGAAGACGCGGCGACCCGCTGCGGATGCTGAACGCCCTGACCCAGGCTATACCGGCCGGCGCCTGGGTTCAGCACCTGGAGTGGAACGGCCAGAGTCTGCGCATCGTCGGCTTCAGGCGGCAGGATGTCGACATGGCGGCGGCGATCCGAGGCTCGGGCGCCTTCACCAATCCCCGGGCCTTGACCGCCGAGCCCTCGGCGGCAGCTGCACCCGTCCACCCGTTCGACATTACCGCCGACGCCCGGCCAGAGCCCCCGGCCGGGACGCGCCCATGAGATCCTTGACCCATCGTGAACGGCGTCTGGTCGCCCTGGGCCTGCTGGCCCTGGTGATCGGCCTGGTGTGGCTGGTGGTGATCGGCCCCCTGGTCGGGGGGTTCGTCGACCGGGCACGGCAGCGACAGGAGCTGGCGCAGACCTACCGGCGCAACGAAAAGCTGATCGGCTCTCTTCCCGCCCTGCGGGCGGCGGCCGAGGCCCAGCGCAAGACCGGACCCAGATTCGCCGTCACCGCCACCAGCGAGGCCCTTGCCGTTGAAGCGCTGAAGGAGCGGTTGCAGCACCTCGCCACCGATGGGGGTTTCGCGGTCACCGGCATCCAAGATCTGCAGGCCGACGCGCCGGCCGGAGCCCTAAAGATCAGGATGGACGCTACCCTGACGCTGACGCAATTGTATGAGACGGTCAGACGTCTCGAAACCGAGGACGCCTATGTCGTTGTCGACTATCTTTCGGTCTCGGCGGATCGCTCGCTCGCGGCGGGACGGCTTGCTCCCGTCGATGTCCGCCTTGAGCTCTCGGCCGCCTGGCGGCCCACGCGAGGACGACCGTGACAATATCCTGGCGCCACTGCTTGCCTGTGGGGCGCTGGTGTTGATCGCCGGCCTGCAACTGGTTTTGCCCGGTGGCGATCTGCCCGGACCGTCGGCCGGTCTCGCCGCCCGACGTCAGCGCCCTGTCGTCGTTTCCCCTGTTCCGGAGTATGCCGCCATCCTCGCTTCCCCGATCTTCACTCCCGACCGTCACCCCGGAGCGTCCGGCGGCCCCTCCGATACGGGAAGCGGAACCCTGGCCAACTACGCCGCCCTGGGCGTCGCCACGGGCCGGAGCATCGCCACCGGCGTGGTGTCGGCTCCCGGTGGCGCGGTGAAGACGGTGCGGCGCGGCGATGAGATGGACGGTTGGCGGCTGGTGGCGGTCGACCGGACAAGACTGATCTTTGAACGCAATGGCGCGCGCCACGCCCTGGTGGTCGGCGCTCCCGCCGAGTCGACGATCCAGGCGGCGAGCGGCCAGGCGACCGCGGCCGACCCGGCGGCCGACCAATGAGACGCCCCGCGAAGCTACCTCCGATCGTCGCCGTCCTGATCGCGTGCCTGTCCGTCGCGCCGATTGCGAAGGGTCAGGTCGCGAACCCGCCGCCGAGCCCCCTGGAGAGCCGGGAGGTCAGGACGACGATCCTGCGAGGTTCACCGCCGAATCCTCCGACGCCGCCCACCCCCATCACCACCCTGCCGGGTGGTGATATCAATCTGAATTTCCCGGGCGTGGACGTCCAGGCGGTAGCCAAGGCGGTGCTCGGCGACACACTGAATACACCCTATACGATCGATCCGGGCCTGCATGCGGCGGTGACGGTGCAGACGCCACGGCCGATCCGTCGCTCCGAGGTGTTGGCGGTCCTCGAGACCGGCCTGACGCGGGCCGGCCTGGTGCTGATCAATCGGGGTGGCGCCTATGCGATTGAACCTTCATCAACCGCGCGGGGCGAGGCGGCGGTAGTCGGACCAGCGGATCCTGGTTTTGGCAACGAGACGTTGCCCCTGAAGTTCGTCAACGCCGAGGAGATGCGTAAGCTGCTCGATCCTCTGGTGCCAAATGCTATTTCGGTTTCCGACCCCACGCACAATGTCCTGGTGGTGTCGGGCAACAGCACTCAGCGCAAGGCTCTACGCGAGCTGGTGGCCCAGTTCGACGTGGACTGGCTGAAGGGCATGTCCTTCGCCCTGTTCGTTCCTCAGCGGACCGACGCCCGGCTGATCGCCCCCGAGTTGGAAAAGCTGCTGAATGCGCCGGGTTCACAATCGGCCGGGCTGGTGCGGTTGATCGCCATGGACCGACTTAATGGGATTCTAGCGATCACCGCCCAGCCGCAATATCTGGATGACACCCGGCGCTTCGTCGAGATTCTTGACCGCGAAGGCGAGGGGGCCGAGAAGCGAGTGTTCGTCTATCACGTCCAGAATGGACGGGCCTCGGACTTGGCCAAGGTGTTGAACGCGGCGTTCGGCAATGGCGGGTCCGGCGGCGCCCAGACCGACACCGATCCCACCAGCCTGAACGACCGCTCCGGCCCCTCGCCCTCGACCCAGCCGGCCAGTCTGCCAAACGGATTGATCGGCGGCCTACCGGGCCGAAACGGGATAAACCTCCGAAGCGCGGCCAACGCGGGGGGACAGAGGGAGGCCGCCTCGGCTTCAGGCGGCGATAACACCGGCGGGGGAGGCGCCAGCGGTACGAGCATCACCGCCGACGAGACCAACAACGCCATCGTGGTGTTTTCCACTCCGCGCGATTACGCCCTGATCTCCGACGCCCTGGGTAAGCTGGATGTGCCACCGCTGCAGGTGATGATCGACGCCTCCATTACCGAGGTGACGCTCAATCATGATCTGCAATACGGAATCCAATGGGCCTTCCAGACCGGGCGGTTGGGCGGGGCGCTGAGCCAGGGGGTTAAGACCGCCACGACCGACGCGGTGACCGGGGCCACCACCCTGACCAATCCGGGGCCGCTGCAGAATTTTCCCGGCCTTTCCTTCCTCTATCAGGGCAACGGATTCAGCGCGACGCTCAACGCCCTGGCCAAGGTCACCGACGTGACGGTGCTTTCGGCGCCGAAGCTGATGGTGTTGAATAACCACACCGCCACCATCCAGGTAGGCCAGCAGGTGCCGATTTCGACCGGGTCGGCCGTCAGCACCATCGGCAGCGGCGCTCCGATCGTCAATTCTATCGAGTATCGCGACACCGGTATCATTCTGAAGGTCACGCCGCAGGTAAACAGCGGCGGATTGGTCCTCCTGGATATCGCCCAGGAGGTCAGCAGCGTGCTCGGGACCACCAGTTCCTCGATCAGTTCGCCTACCATCCAGCAGCGGAAGGTCGCCACATCCGTCGCGGTGCAAGACGGCGAGACGGTCGCCCTGGGCGGTCTGATCAGCAACCAGGTGACCAAGGGTAGGTCCTCCATCCCCGGCCTGGGCAATATTCCCATCCTCGGCCACCTGTTCGGCGACACCACCGGAGGGCTGATGCGCACCGAACTGGTGGTGCTGCTGACGCCGCGCGTGGTGCGAACGCCCGTGGACGCCCGCGCCGTCACCGAAGAGTTGCGAGAGAAAATCCACCTCGGCGCGCCACCACCGCCGTCGCCTCCACATCGTCGGCGCCCCTGAGCGAACCAGTGAAACCGGCCGGACGCGACAGTGGTTATGCCCTGGTGGCGGCGGTGACGGCGGTGGCCGCGTTCGCCTATCTGGCCTTCCAGGTTCTGGCCGCCGATCAAGGGAGCATCGCTCTGGCCTCGGGCCGCCTGCAACAGGCGAAGCTCTCCGCCGCGGCTGACGCGGGGCTTAGCCTGGCGGTCCATGGCCTGGCCGCCGAGGATCGTGGACTGCGTTGGTCGATCGACGGCGGCCCGCGGCGGCTTGAGTTCAACGGTGTCGATCTGACGGTGACGGTGGAGGACGAACGCGGCAAGGCGCCTCTGGCGGGGTTGAACGACAGCCAGGCGCGGGCCCTGTTCGCGGTGGCGGGAGCGCCCCGCGACAAGCTGGACGCGCTGGTGCTGGAATTTCGCGACTGGCAGAAAGAGGACACCACCGCCCCCTCCGCGAGCGACGACATCCTCGGGGTGACGCAGAGTCCGGCCGGTCGTCACGGCCCTTTCCGCACCGTCGGGGAACTGGCCGCCCTAAAGGACTTGGATGTCGCGACATTCAATCGGATCGCGCCGGCGGTGACCATATTTTTTGAGGAGAATGGCGGCTTTGAACCCAGCCACGCGACGCCGCTGGCCAGGGCGGCGATGAGCGGGCAGGAATTGGCGAGCGCGGACCAGCTGGCCAATGAAACTGGTCTCGACAACGAGCGCGTAGCCGAGGACATCGCACCGGATGACCGCTATGTCGGCCGCACCCTGACCGTTCGGGTTGTCGCCCGCGACCGGGATGGGGCTCAGACCCACCGGATGCGGATAATCGAGCTGACGGGAGACAAGGCCCACCCTTTCTGGGTGCGCTACGCCGAATAGGCCTGGGCTCAAATCAACAGGGAGCCGTGCAACCAGACGACCCAGATGGCCAGGCAGAGAGGCGCTCCGAAGGCGATGGGTGTCGACGGGTGAGCTCGTCGACCGCGAAGCACGCCCGCGGCGATCCAGACCAGGCTGACCGCGCAAGCCACGAGCAGGACCGACGGCAGGGCCGGCCATCCCAGCCAGGCGCCGCCGGCGGCGAGCAGCTTGGCGTCTCCCAGACCGATGCCATCCACGCCGCGCCAGCGCCGGTAGAGCCACCCCAGCGCGGCCAGCACGGCCCACCCGGCCAAGGCGCCAATGCCATGTTCGAGAATCGGCCGTCCGGGAAGGGCGAGGGCCGCGGCAAGACCCGACACCAGCAGCGGCAGGGCAAAGATATCAGGCAGGCGAAAGGCGATCAGGTCGATGGTCGCCAGACAGACCAGACCCCAGCCCAGACCCAGGCCGGCAAGCAGGCGCCAATCGGCGGGCATCACCACTCCGGCCCAGGTGAAGGCGAGGATAGTGGCGGCCATGACCACCGGCGGACGCACGGACGACGGGGCGCCAGCGTACGGCCGGGCAAGGGCGGCGGCCAGCCAGCCGGCGGGAATGGCGGCGATGGCGGACAGGACCAGAATGAGAGTGGGCAGGGACATCGCCTCGGAATCGGATCGGGACAACCGAGGACTAGCCTCTCACTGCCGACCACGACACAAAAACAAGCCAATTCCCCCGTAGGACCAGGGCGTTCGCACCATTGGCTCCGATGCGGCTGACGAGAGGATCGCAAGCGCGAAAAATGGTCCTGAACCCCGCATTCACCGGGCTCGCGGTCCTGATCTGGCTGGCGAGTGGCGCGCCAGCCTTGTCAGCCCGCGTCGGCATACCTGCGGAATCACGGCGGGATCTCGTCACCACGATACAGATGCGGCCCAGGGAATCGCTTCGCGCCGCCCTGATTCGTGGCGGTCTGGGCGGCGATGAGGCCAATCTGGCCGCGGACGCCTTGGCCAACGATTTCGACACCGTCAATCCTCACCCAGGCCTGGAACTGCGCCTGACGATCACACCGGGGACGGCGTCCGGACCACGCCTGGCCTCCCTTGGCCTCACGCCCAGGGACGGTGATCATCTCGACCTCATTCGCGGGTTGGACGGCGTCCCGCGCCTTCGCCGCACGGAATCACCGGTATTTGTCGCCCCGACGCTGACACGCGGCCTGATCCATGGCTCTCTGTATCTGTCGATCGTCGAGGCGGGCGTGGACATCAACATGGCCGCCCAGGTCGTGCGCCTGTTCGGGCGACGCCTCGACCTGACCCGGGACGTCGAGAGCGGCGACCGGTTCCGACTGGTGTTCGACCAACACCGGCGCGGCGACGGTCAGGCCCTCGACTCCGGCGATTTGCTCTATGCCGACGTCACCACGCGTTCGGGCAATGCGCGGCTCTACCGATTCCAACCCGAGGGGTCGCGCGGCGAGCAGTGGGTGGACGGCGCCGATGGCGCGGCCGCGCCGGCGCTGTTGCGAACCCCGGTGGACGGCGCCCACCTGACATCGGCCTTCGGGCTAAGGATCCATCCGCTGCTGGGTTTCACCCGTATGCATGAAGGCGTCGATTTCGGCGCGTCGCTTGGCGCGCCGGTGCTGGCCGCGGGCGACGGCGTGATCGAGGAGGCCCGCTGGTCGGGTGGTTACGGGCGATGGCTCAAGATCCGGCACTCCGCCGCGCTAGAGACGGGCTATGGACATCTTTCGGCCTGGGGAGCGGGCATGGTTCCAGGCGCGCGCGTTCGCCAGGGCCAGGTCGTCGCCTTCGTCGGAGCGTCGGGATTGGCCACCGGCCCACATCTGCACTACGAGGTTTTCGAGGAAGGGCGCCGGATAGATCCACGATCGGCCTCCGCACTCATGCATCCCGTCCGGACCGTCGCCCAGGACCCGAACTTTCGGGCCCGCAGGGCGGAAATCGACGCTGCCGTCTCGATGCTCGCCGCCGCCTGCGCGGCGCCGGGATTGATTGCATCTTCACTATCAGGGCGATGCATCGGTTGACTTTTTGACCCACCCCCAAGCATTGCATTGCAGCATTGGTTTTCGCGGTCAGCGTCCCCACCTCCACCGCGACCCCAAGAGTAAGGTTTGATCATGAATGTCAGTCTCATAACCCAGCCGCAACCGAAAGCCAGCGAGGTTGCCAGTTTGGACCGAGCGATGCTGACGCACCTGCAACGGCTGGAGGCCGAGAGCATCCAGATCATGCGTGAGGTGGTTTCCGAATGTGAGCGCCCGGTGATGCTCTATTCAGTCGGCAAGGACTCGGCCGTGATGCTACATCTGGCGGCGAAGGCGTTCTACCCGTCAAAGCCGCCCTTTCCGCTTCTGCACGTCGATACGACCTGGAAGTTCAAGGCCATGTACGAGATGCGCGAGCGAATGGCCAAACAACTTGGTTTCGAGCTGTTGGTCTATCAAAATCCCGACGCGCTGGCCCGTGGCATCAACCCCTTCGATCACGGCTCGGCGACACACACCGACATCTGGAAGACCGAGGGTCTGAAACAGGCGCTGGACAAATACGGTTTCGGCGCTGCTTTCGGGGGCGCGCGACGGGACGAGGAAAAGAGCAGGGCCAAGGAACGCATATTTTCGTTTCGCTCGGCTCAACACCGCTGGGACCCGAAAAATCAGCGCCCGGAACTCTGGCGTCTCTACAATACCCGCATCAATAAGGGCGAGAGCATCCGCGTCTTCCCGATCTCCAACTGGACCGAGCTGGATATCTGGCAATATATCCACCTGGAAAACATCCCGATCGTGCCGCTGTATTTCTCCGCCGAGCGACCGGTGGTCGAGCGCGACGGAACGCTGATCATGGTCGACGACGACCGAATGCCGCTACGCGATGGCGAGACGCCGATGATGAAGTCGGTCCGCTTCCGTACCCTGGGCTGTTATCCGCTGACGGGCGCCGTCGAAAGCACGGCCGACACACTGCCGCGCATCATCCAGGAAATGCTGCTGACCACCACTTCCGAGCGCCAGGGCCGGATGATCGATCACGATCAAGCCGCATCCATGGAGAAGAAAAAGCAGGAGGGCTATTTCTGATGGCGCATCAATCCACGCTCATCGCCGATGACATCGAAGCCTATCTGAAGGCCCATGAGGTCAAGAGCCTGCTTCGGTTCCTGACCTGCGGGTCGGTGGATGATGGTAAATCCACTTTGATCGGCCGGCTGCTCTATGACTCGAAGATGATCTTCGAGGATCAGATGGCCGCCCTGGAGGCGGATTCCAAGCGCATCGGCACACAAGGCGGCGAAATCGATTTTGCCCTGCTGGTCGACGGTCTGGCAGCCGAACGCGAACAGGGCATCACCATCGATGTGGCCTATCGGTTCTTCTCGACTGACCGGCGCAAGTTCATCGTCGCCGACACGCCCGGCCACGAGCAATATACCCGTAATATGGTGACCGGCGCTTCCACTGCCGACGCCGCGGTGATCCTGATCGATGCTCGCAAGGGCGTGCTCACCCAGAGTCGCCGGCATAGCTATCTGGTCAATCTGTTGGGAATCCGGCACGTGGTGCTGGCCATCAACAAGATGGATCTGGTCGACTGGTCGGAAGACCGGTTCAAGGAAATCGTCGCCGAATACCGCGCTTTCGCCGACCAGATCGGCATCCGCGAATTCACCGCCATCCCGATGTCGGCGCTGCGGGGCGACAATATCACCGAGCCCAGCGCGCGGCTGGCCTGGTACAAGGGTCCGCCTTTGTTGCGCTGGCTTGAGGAAGCGCCGCTTGAGGACGACCTTCGGGAAAAACCCTTTCGCATGCCGGTCCAGTGGGTCAATCGGCCGGATCTGGATTTCCGCGGCTTCTCGGGGTTCGTTGCCGCCGGATCGGTCAGGCCGGGCGACCGTCTGAAAGTACTGCCGTCGGGCCGTGAGAGCACGGTCGCGCGGATCGTGACCATGGATGGTGACTTGCCCCGCGCGGTGGCCGGTCAGTCGATCACCCTGACGCTCAAGGATGAGATCGACGTCTCGCGCGGCGACATCCTGGCGGCGGCAGACGCGCCCCCCGGCGTGGCGGATCAGTTCGAAACGACGCTGGTCTGGTTCGACGACGAGCCGATGATCCCCGGACGTCCGTATCTGATGAAGCTGGGAGCGCGCACCGTGTCGGCGCGCGTCAACGAGCCCAAATATAAGATCAATGTGAATACCCTGGAGCACCTGGCCGCCACCCGGTTGGAGCTCAACGAAATCGGTGTCTGCAACCTGACGCTGGACGCGGCGATCGCGTTTGATCCCTACGTGGAAACCAAGGATCTCGGCGGTTTCATCCTCATCGACAGATTGTCGAATCGCACGGTCGGGGCGGGCATGCTGCATTTCGCCCTCAGGCGCAGCCAGAATATTCACTGGCAGGCGCTCGATGTCGATAAGCCGGCGCGTTCCGGGCAAAAGGGGCAGAAGGCGCGCGTGGTCTGGCTGACCGGATTGTCCGGGGCCGGTAAATCAACCATCGCCAATCTGTTGGAAAAACGACTGTACGCCGCCGGGCGGCACACCTATCTCCTGGATGGAGACAATGTCCGTCACGGCTTGAACAAGGACCTGGGCTTCACTGAGGAGGACAGGGTCGAAAACATCCGCCGGGTGGCGGAGGTGTCTCGATTGATGGTCGACGCCGGCCTGATCGTCCTGGTCTCGTTCATATCGCCATTCCGCTCCGAACGCGCCATGGCACGCGGGTTGCTGAACGAGGGTGAGTTCATCGAAGTGTTCATCGACACGCCGCTGCTCGAAGCCGAGAAGCGGGACGTCAAGGGCCTCTATAAGAAGGCCCGGGCCGGTGAGCTCAAGAATTTCACCGGTATCGACAGCCCATATGAAGCTCCGGAACAGCCGGAGATACGCATCGACACGACGCTTCTTTCGGCGGAAGAGGCGGCGGAGCGGATATTCGCCGCTCTGGCTGAATAGTCCGGCGATGATTTTGCGCCGATTCCGGGTTTGTTAGACCCGGAATCGCGACGCAGGTGCGCTAACGTTGATTTTGTGTTTTGCTCACCTCCGGGTCAGGTGGTCCGAAGCCAGAATCGTTTCGCATCCGGACCCCGACAAAGAGTTATTGGCGTCGAGCCCGGCCGATATTGGCCTCCAGGTCATCGCGCGCCGGTCAAGGTGCTTGGGGGAACACGCGATGTACGCCGCCGATAAAGACAATCCCTGGCTGCGAGACGTCCCGGTGTCGCCGTCGCGATGGCGGGCTGGGGCTGTGGCGCTGGTAGCTTCTGTGTTCGCGATCACCGTGTTGTTCACGTTCAGGGCGGCCGCGGCGGGTCTTCAGCAGGCCATCGCCGCGGCGCTCAAGTCTCTCCCGGGAATGTGGCCCGATGTTCTGACCTCCGGCGCCCTGCAATGCCTGATCTTCGGATTGTTCCTGGGCACGGCGATGGTCGGGACTGGCCTGGAAAGGCGCAGGCCCTGGCGCGGGGAACCGGGCGGTCCGGTCTCGCTGGCCATGGGCCTGATCATCGGCGCGGTGGGATTTGGAGCCGCCGTGGCGATCGCCGCCGTCGCCGGCGCGGTGACCTCGGGCCCCCCGCCGGCGATCCCATCTCCGGTCGTTGGATTGCTGTTCGGCCTGGGCGTCGTCGCGGTTCAATCGGTGGCCGAGGAGGCCTTCTTCCGCGGGTGGGTTCAACCAGTGCTTTGCGCCGATTGGGGTCCTTGGGTGGGCTTGATCGTGACATCCGCATTGTTCGGAGGTTTGCACATCATTGCCGGCGCGCATGGCCCGGTGGCGGTGTTGAACCTGTTTCTTGGTGGCGTTCTGTTTGGTCTGCTGGCGTTGCGGACAGGCAACCTCTGGGCGGCAGCCGGCGCCCACTTCGCCTGGAACTGGACCGAGTCCGGATTCCTGGGATTGGCCTATGACCCCTCAGGCAGCGTTCTCAACCTGAGCCTCACCGGAACGCCGCTGTGGAACGGCGGCGAAGACACCATGAACGGCAGCCTGGCCACGACGATCGTGCTCATCGCGCTGGTCGGCGCCACGTCGCTCTGGAAGACCAACCGCCAGCCAACCCGAACCTGATCGCTCTAAGCGGCGGGCATGGGCCTGTCGCCGTCGCCGACCACCGTGAAGGGCGCCCAATAGTAGGGATGGGAATGTTTTGGCTCGTTCATCAGGACCCGTTCGGCCACGGCCAGCGCTCCGGCCTGTGAAACGCCCCGCTGTTTGAACAGGGCGATCATCAGTCTCTCGGTGGTGCCCGAATCCACCTCCCAGTTCGACACCACCACGTTACGCGCTCCGGCCTGCACGAACGAGGTCACCAAGCCGCCGAGGGCCTCGCCGCCGCCGCTGCCGAGTTTGGGCGCCGCCGCCAGTTTACTGCGCCCGGCGGTTTTCGGACCGCCGGCCGTCGTACCACCGGCCTTGCCGTGCGCATTGCTGCCGGTGTTGCAGGCGGAGAGCACCACCATGTCGGCGTCCAGATGCAGCGTGGTGATCTTGGTCAGATCCAGCAACGCGTCGCTGCCGCTTCCCGTCCCCGCGAACGAGGTTAGCAGCGCCGTCCTCAGACAGGGATTACCCTCATCGAGCAGTCCGTGGGTTGCGAAATAGACAACCCGATATTTAGCCAGATTGCCGTTCGCCAACACCGCCGTATCCGTGAAGTCATCGCCGAAGGCATAGGCGGAAGGACCCACCGTATCGCCGGCCACGGCCTTGGCGACATCCGCCACCTCGGTTCTGGTTTCGGGTAGGGCATGCATGAGCGTCAGGGAACGGCGGTACTGCAGGCACAGCTTCTCATCGTCCGGTGTTGTCCGGCCAACGGGGCGAACACTGGAAAATGACTCCGGGTCCTGCGGAATCACCGGGTCCGCATAGCCGTAGAACGGATTGACCGCCTTCGAGGGCTTGGCGATCCGAGCCTGGTAGAAGGCCGAGGCCGACAAGGCGATGGAGTTGTAGGATTGGGCGCCGAGCCAGGCCACGCCGACATAGTCGAGGGGCTTGGGCGCGGCCAACTTCGCCTTGATCAGGGCCACGCTGGCGTCATCCACGACCAGGGCGCTGATCGGCGCGGCGATCAAGGTGGCGTCGGGCTCATAGATGATGTGTTTCGCCGCCAGGATCGGACCCTTCACCGGCCCGAACACCTTCTCGAACAGCTGGTGCGCCAGCTCGACGTTGAAGGCGCCATGCGTGGCGCGGCCACTCTTCGAGCGACCGGGTGAGTCGATGGGAATCCGCAGGGTCCGGACGATGTCGTCCGCGCGATCCCGGGTCAGATCGATCCGGTAGGGTATGGCGGAGTCAGGAGAGATGGCCATCCCATAGCCACCGCCGGCCAGGAGGAAGACCTTCACATACACCTCACCCGGCCGAAGGGCTTTCTGGAGCTTGTCCAGGTCCACCAGCGTGTGAAGGGCTGAAGTGAAGCCCGGGTCGGCCTCCAGGAGCTGACCCTGGAGCTTGGCGTTCTGGTTCGCCAGCGTCTGTTGCTCGGCCTGGAGGCGGGTGATCTCCGCCCCCTGATAGATCCCCTGTTCGTTGAGCTTCCGCACGGCGGCGTCATTGCTCTTCTGGCGACGGTCGGTGTCCTGCAAGGCGCGCGCCAGGGCGGCGGTCTTGTCGTCTCCGGCCTGAGCCGTCGCCGCCTGCCGTTTGGCCGCCTCGGCGCTGGACTGGGCGATCAGAGCCTGGGCGGCGTTAAAGAAGCTCTTCACGTCATCCGGGTGGGCGGCCGGCGCATTGCCGATCCGCCGCAAAAGGAAGTCGAAATAGGGCCGGGCCAGGTCCGCCGAATCGGCCAGCGACCCACGCTGATCGATAAAGATGGAAAATGCCGCCTTGTAATCGTCGACCGCCTTGGCCTCTTCAAGTTTGTCCGCCTTGCCGAGATCGGCTTCGGCGCTGGCTTGTTCGAGAAAAAAATTGGCCAGTGGCAGGGATCCGGGATGCTTGACCCCAAAATAGGCCACCGAAGCGCGAAACTGCTTTTCCGTGTCGTTCTGCCTGGGCGTACCCCGATCGAGACGCAGCAGGTCGGCCCACACCCGGGTGTTGAGCCAGGGCGCGGCCTGGCCGAGGACCAACGGCTTGGCGGCATTCTGAGAGACAGGTAGGGCTGAATCCAGAAGCCGCCGTGCGGCGATCAGGGTGGCCCGGGCTTCATCGGGCCGCCCGGCGGCTTCGAGCGCCGTACCCTTGATTTCCATGGCCTGGACGTCACGCAACCGCTCGCGATCGTTCAGGGAAATCCGCTGGGTGCCATCGGTCGCCCCCACTTCGGGAATGACGATCTGGCCCTGGTCATTTCGCATGCCGTTCGAGGTCGCGCCCTTGAGCCTCTCGGCGATCGCCAGATCGGCCAGTTCGATGGCGCCGTCATAGTCCTGCTGGTTACGGGCGTCGGCCGCCTTGTAATTCAGGGCCAGACCTCTGAGGCTGGAACTGGCGCTCTTGGTGAGCGCGTCAGCTTGATCAAAGAAGATCGCCGCCCGATCGAAACGGCCGCTGTTGGAAGCGTTCAACGCCTGATTGTAGAGGGCTTCGGGACGTGTGTCGTAGGACTTGGTCTTGTCGCTGGTCACCGCCAGTTCGCCGAAATCAAGCTCCGCCTGATCGAATTGCCAACTCTGGCCGACGCTATAGGCCTTGGCGCGGAGGCTTTCGACAGAGGGCGCCTCCTCCCCATCTACGGTGCTCAACTGGCTGACCGGAGCGGTCGAGACCTGGGACACCGCGGCGGTTTGTTTGTCGATGGCGTCCGGCTCGCGCACCGTCCCCGAAAGAAACCGCACGCCTTTGACCAGCACATCCTCGATGGGCGCGCGTCCCTCGGCGGCGATCACTCGTCCTCCTCCCACCGACCTGAACACGACGTAGGCGAGTCCGGCGGCCTTGGTCTTGCACGAAACCTTTACGCCAATGGCGGGAACCTTCGCCGCGTTCCCGGCAACCGGATCGCAGTCGGTGCGGCTGGCCAGCAGCCGGCGCCAGGCGATCTCCGAGGCCCGCGCCTTCGACGCCGGGAACAGGTAGAGTGTGCCCAGGGTGTTGGACCAGCCTCGGCAGGTGACGTTCCAGACACGGCCGCCGCGATCGACGATCGGGCCATCGAAACCGCGCTTGGCTTCGCAGACGGCGCCGTTGCCCGCTTGACCCAGATTGAACTGAGGCTTGAAGCCGTCAAACCGCCTGCCATGCGCCATATCCGCGGAGACTGTGGGGGCCGTTGCATGGACGCCGGCGGCCGGCGACAAGCCAAGGGCCAGCACCGCCGCCGAAAACAACCCCGCTCGATATCCGCGCCCCCGCCGGTCCCACCGACGGTTCGGGGCAAGTTCGCTCGAAGTCATGGGCGATCATCCGGCCTGCGCCAGATCTCCTCATTGGGGGCGCCAGTAATCGTCGGATCCTCGACATCCAGCTCATCGCGGCTCAGCAATGAGCCACGGCTCAATTCATCGAGGGGTATGGAGGTGATGCCGTCGCTCGTCGGGGTGCAATTGCCCAGTTCGCCGATCACGCAGCCGTTGACGCGATAGAGCGAACGGAATTCGGACGAAGCCAGCGTTCCTATCAGGAATATCTGGTTCGAGACCGCGGTTGAGGTGCCGGTGATCGGAATCGTGGTGCCGAGCTTGGTGAACACACCGAACAGGTCGATCGCGGGCGGGTTGGTCAGGTAGGAACCCAGGGTCAGGGTGCGGGTAACATAATAGCCGGTGCCCTCGGTGGTGCGTAGGCCGGTGGTGTTCTGTTGAACGATCATCCGCCCCGCCGAAAGCGACAGATCGCCGGCGGCCAGCATTACGGCCTTGCTGGTGTTCCCCGACACGACCGGAACCGGCAGGACGGGATTGATCTGCTTGAGCCCGGCGATGTCGGTGACGCCGGCGTTGGCGTCGACGAACGCCTTGGTTCCAAGCAGGATGTTGGTGGTCGCGTTGAGCGTCGCCTTTTGGAAGATCACTGGGGTGGTGGAATAGACCCCTAAAGCGTTCACCGACGTCATGCCGATCGATCCGTGCTGGTTGGTGGTGGTGGCGTCGTTGACCACCTCGATCACCGACGGGGTCCAGTCCTTGGCGGCCGCTATGTTCGCGGCCGTGGCTCCGGTGAGCGTGGCCGGATCGGGCGCTCCAATCGTCAGCGCCACGGTGTCGTTGACGGCCGGCGTGAAGGCCCCCGTGATCGTAACGAAGCCGGCCATATCATAGAGGTTGATGGTCGCGACCTTGCTTTCGAGCTTGGCGTCGCCGACATTGATCGGTCCCTTGGACTCGAACAGAGTCACGGTGGGCGCCACGAGAGCGGAGGCCTTGACCCAGCTTCCCGCGTTGGGATTGGTGTCCGCCAGGGACAACCCAGTGGTGTCGGCCAGAGCCAGACCGATCGCTGTCCCGGCCGTCAGGCTCGCCGACGGACTGCCGGCGTAACCGGCGTTGGCGTAGGTGTTGGCGCCGATGAATATCGACCCGCTTGCCAAGGTGAACAGGCCGTCCAGGGGGGCGCTGACCGTATCGAACAAGGTTTTGCCGGGGCCTGGGCCGGGCGAAGTCGGCGAGCCGCTGGCCGTCACCGAGCCATTCAGTTTGACCCCGCCGACAGGCGCCGACAACACTACGTCGTTGCCCGCCATGACCGAGGTCATGATGATATTACCGGTGAGGGAGCGGGCTGCCACGTCGCGACCGGCGATTGTCGAGCCGCCAAGCGTGATCGAACCCGCGACCGCGTCGAGGGCCACGTCCCGAACCGCGTTCACTGGGCCAACCACCGATAGCGCCGTCATGCCGGAGGGATCGGCCCCAGTCGCGGCGATGCGCACATCGGAGCCCGTTCCGACAGCCGTGACCGCGCCGCCGACACTCACCGTGCGCGCGGCGACATCGACATGAGATCCATCGGCGAGGCCGCTCTGGGTCTGACCGAACAGGGTGATCGACTGGCTGGGATTGGCCGCCAGAAGATGATCGGCCGCGCCCCCGGACTCGCCCAGGCCGCCCGCGCTCAGATTGCTGGTCACGCCGACTGTCGTGGCGGCGCGGATCAGCGCGTCGTCTCCGGCCTGAGCCTGGACGAGGCTGACCGAGCCCTTTTCACTCCAGATCGCGATATCACCGACCGCCGCGAGGGCGCCGCCGACCAGAATGCTCCCGCCCAGAGAGTCCAGCGCCACGTCACCGCCCGCCGTCACCGCGCCAAGTACGTGCAAGGCCGGAGCGCCCGGAATGTCGGCGGCCGTGGTGACGATCCTGACATCGGCGCCCACGCCGTTGGCGATGATGGCGCCATTGACCAGAAGGGTCTGGGCGCCGATATCGATCGAGCCCTCGCCAAGGACCGTTTCGTTCACGCCAAACAGATGCAGCGGCGCGGAAGCCGTCAGGTAAGTCCCCGCGCCGCTATAGCCGCCCAGGTTTTTGGTTCCAGAGTCGAGGGAACCCGCCACCGAGATCACACCGTTGGCGGCCCGCAGCACGATGTCGCCGCCAGCGTTGGCCGAGGTCAGGGCGATCCCGCCGCTCCCGGCCACAATGGCGATGTCGGCGCCGGCGCCAAGCGTGTCGGTGACGGACGGACCGACCGTCACACCGGCGGCGGCGTCGATGACGATGTCACGGCCGGCGACGATACCGGTCGTTTGGATGGCGCCACCGAGCGACTGAAGCCGCACGTCGCCACTGGGCGCCATGGCCGCGCCGCCGAGTGTGACGCCGCCCTGTGACACAATATCGATGGCGGACCCGTCGGCCACGCCCCCGAACGGATGCCCAACCGCGTTCATCGGAGCGGCCAGCACAAGATAGTCGCCGGCGCCGTAGCCCTCCCCCACCGTTCCGGCCGTCAAGGCGCCGGTGACTTTGGTTACGCCGCCCGAACGCGCCACGATGTCATCGCCGGCCGAGGCCGAGGCGAAGGTCAGATCGCCGGTGGCGGCGCTGACCGCCACGTCCTGGGTTGCGGTAAGAGCGCCGGCGTTCACTGTGGTTTGGGCGTCAAGAAGGATGTCCCGACCAGCCGTGATGTCGGCGACGTGAATCGCCCCGGAGATAGATTGAAGGCGAACGTCCGAGGTCGAACTGGCCAGACCGCCAACGGTGATGTCTCCACCACTGACCACGTCGATCTGAGAGCCGTCGCTATCGGTCGCGTAGGTCTGGATGGTCTTTGGGATGAACACCGTCATCGGCCCGGCATCCGCCAAGGTGTCGCCCAGGCCAACCGCCTCGCCGACCGTCCCGCCCGTGAGCACGCCGGCGACGGTTATGGTGGTGTTGGCGCCAAGGACGATATCGTCACCCGCGCTAACCGAAATCAGGCCCAGCGCGCCAACCCCGGCGCGGGCCGCCACGTCGCGGCCAGCGATGATTGCGCCACTCGCGGCTATGCCGCCATTTGGCGCATCCAGGGCCACATCGCCGCTAGCCGTGAGCGCGCGCAGGGTCTGAAGCGCCGGGCCGGAGAGGCTATCGGCGCTAGTTGAAACGACGCGGATATCCGACAGAGGTTGGGTCAGCACCCCGGTCGGACCGAAGCCCGCGGTGATGGCGCCGGTCACCTTGACGGCGCCGGCGGCGCCGATATCGGTGACCCCGCCACTCAACGCCGGCTCGGGGCTTTCGAAAATCGCCAGGCGCAAAACCGTCGACAGATTGTCGCCGGCGCCGAAGCTTTCCGCGCCGGTCCCGGAGGCGATGGTTCCCGCGACGGTCAGATTCCCGGAGGCCCGCAGTACAACATCATCGGCAGCCGTCATGGAGCCGATCGACAGGTCGCCGCCCTTGATCGCCAAATCACCGCCGGCCTGTATGTTCCCACCATTGACAGCGGCGACGGCGTCCAGTGCGACATCGCCATCGGCGGCCAAGCTTGTATAGCCGATCGATCCCATCGAGGCCTGAAGCCGGATATCGCCGCCCTGGGCATGCGCCGCGTCGCCCAGCGAAATCGAACCGGCGCCGGAGATCACGTCGATCGCCGAGCCCGTCGTCAGGTCGCCATAGGCCTGTCCGAACAGGACCATCGCCTTGTCCGGCGAATCGGCCAGGAAGACGTCCGCCAGACCATGAACCTCCGAGCCCGTTCCCGAACTCAGGGCGCCGGCCACCAAGACGTCGGAATCGGCGCGGATCAGCAGATCATCGCCGGCGCTCGCCGAGGCGAGACTGACCGAACCACCGGCCGATCTCAGGACGATATCCCCTGGGGCGGTCACCGCACCCACGGCCAGGGGCCCCGAGCCGGTCTGAACCGCCACGTCGCCGCCGGCCCCAAGGATATTGGACGCCGCGGCGCCCGCGTCGTAACTTAGGGCCGCATCGATGACTATGGAGCGGCCGGCCGAGACGTCGGCGGTATGAACGGAACCCGCCAGGGCCTGCAGTCGGATGTCGCCGGTGGCGGCGGCCAAGGCGTCCAGGGTCACATCGCCGCCGCTGGTCTGGACGTCGATATGCGAGCCGTCGGTCAGCGCTTGATAGGTTTGGCCGAACACATTGATCGGCGCGCCAGCCGCCAGTACGTCGCCCGTGGCGGCGGTGTCCGCAGCATCGGCGCCGGAGGCCAGACCGGTCGCGGTCAAAGCGCCGGAAACGGTCACGCCGGCGGTCGCCCGCAGGACCAGATCGTCGCCGGCCGTGGCGGTCGCGAACGACAAAGATCCATTGGTGGCGGTGATCGCCACGTCACGGCCGGCCGTGAACACGCCATTGCCGGTCAGGGAGCCGTCGGTCAGAGTCACGCCGATATCGCGCCCCGCGCCGCCCGGCACGCCGCCGGTATTGTCGATCCCTCCGGTGACGGCGAGGCCTATGTCGTTGACCAGCAGGATCGCGCCGGCGTCCCGATTGGTGAAGCCGGTCAGGGTGGTGATCTGGTTGGGTCCGGTCAGGCTGGCGCCGCCCGTCGATGAACCGGTCAGAGTGGAGGCGACGATCGCGCCCGAAGTCTGGCTCACCGTTCCGGCCGAGGCGAGCGTGAGGCCACGGCCCACAGTCACGTCACCGTCAAACGTCAGGTTGTTCCCCGCGCCTTGAGTGGTGAGGCTGACGTTCCCCGACTTGTTGGTCAGTCCGGCAACCATCAGGGTCTGGCGGTCCCTCAGAACGACGTCGCCACCGCCGGTGTTGGTGAAAATTCCGAAGGTTCCGACCAGATTGGCGGTGCTGTTGAACGACGCCCCGCCCACCGAAGACCCCGCCAGGGTTCCGGCCGTGATCGTCGCCGTATCGGCGGAAATCACGCCCGCCGACGCCAAGGTGAGGGTTCCGGATCCGATATCAACCACGCCGGCGACCGCCAGATTCTGGCTGTCCGCCACTGTCACCGCGCCGTCCAAGCTGTCCTTGAAGTCGCTAAACGTGCCGATGACGTTGGCGATGTTCTTGAAAGCCGCCCCGCCCACCGACGAACCGGTCAGGGTCCCGGCCGTGATTATCGCCGTGCCCCCGGTGATCGCACCCGCCGTAGTCAGGGTCAGGGTCCCGGTCCCGATGTCCACCACGCCCGCAACCGTCAGGCCGTGGCTGTCCGCCACCGTCACATCGCCGTTCGAGGTGTCCTTGAAGCCGCCAAACGTCACGATCGCGTTGGCGCCATTGTTGAACGACGCGCCGCCCACCGATGAGCCCGTCAAGGTTCCCGCCGCGATCACAGCGGTGTCGCCAGCGATCACCCCGGTCGAGGTCAGGGTCAGGGTTCCGCTCCCGATGTCCACCACGCCGGCGACCTTCAGGTCCTGGCCGTTCGCCACCGTCACATCGCCGTTCAGGCTGTCCTTGAAGCCGCCAAACGTCACGATCGCGTTGGCGCCGTTGTTGAACGAAGCCCCGCCCACTGAAGACCCCGTCAGGGACCCGGCCGTGATCGTCGCCGCGTCGCCGGTGATCGCGCCCGCCGTGGTCAGGGTCAGGGTTCCCGACCCGATGTTCACCGCGCCCGTAACCGCCAGACCCTGGCCGTTCGCCAACATCACATTGCCGGCGCCGGTGTCCTTGAAGGCGCCAAACGTGCCGATAGCATTGGCGCCGTTGTTGAACGAAGCCCCGCCCACTGAAGACCCCGTCAGGGTCCCGGCCGTGATCGTCGCCGCGTCGCCCGTGATCGCGCCCGCCGTGGTCAGGGTCAGGGTTCCGGCTCCGATGTTCACCGCGCCGGTCACCGTCAGACCCTGGCTGTCCGCCACCGTCACATTGCCGGAGCCCGTGTCCTTGAAGGCGCCAAACGTGCCGATGACATTGCCGGTGTTGGTGAACGTCGCCCCGCCGACCGAACCCCCGGCCAGGGTTCCCGCCGTGATCGTCGCCGTGTCCGCCGTGACCGTCCCAGCCGATCTCAGGGTCAGCACATGAGTAAGGCCGGCGTTCAGAGCGCCGGTAACCGTCAGATTGCCCGCCGTCGTGCTCAGCGTCAGAGCTCCGTTGCCCTGGCTGACGCTGCCGCCGTCGATCGTGACAGCCTGATTGTCGTTGAACGAGA
>JANYFU010000315.1 GCA_025359665.1 Caulobacteraceae bacterium | reverse complement strand
TTGCTTCCCTCGATCCGCACGCCGGTCTCATCGGAAGCCACCACCGTGGCGGTGCGCAGAGAGGCGACAGCGGCTTGCCGCCCCGGTTCAAAGCGGCCCTGCGACCGGCGCAGCATATTCATCAGCCCGCCCTGGCTGATCTGGACACCGAACAGGTCGGCGAACGCCGCTTCGAGCCGCTCATAGGACAGCGCCTGGAAAGTCTTCAGATAGGTCGCCACCGCGTGCAGCCGCGGGCCAAACGGCGTGCCCTTCATCTCGGAAGGCAAGTCGGCCGCGACCCGAAGGCCGCGGGACGGGCAGATCACCGCCATGCGGCGGTGACGCTCAACCACCGGCGAAATCTCGGGCAAGTCGATCTTGTCGTGTTCGCTGACCACTTCACCTATCAAGGCCGCCGACAGACAGGCCCCGCAGCCTGGGCATTGATCCGGATAATGATCCTCGGCGCTGTCAAAATCCTCGCTCAGATCGCGGCTGTGACCCTTGTGGCCAGGCTTGGCGCCGCCCGGCCGGGACTTCTCCCGCTGGGCCTTGCGATCCGTCGAGGGCGGCTTCGACGACGTGCGCGACGTCTTCTCAGGGCGCTGCAAACGCAGCACCATCTCGATCAGCTCAGCCTTGCTCAGAAGCTCAAGATCCAACCGGCCCATGCCATCTTGAATCAGCCTTCACACCCCGCCGCAAGGGGGTGGGTAATTACTGATGATCTGCTTCTGCCCGTGCTGGTCGGTCAGATCGGCGATCAGTTCGTTGAGCCGCGCGTGCGAAAGGTGATTCTCTGGCTCTTCCAGCAGAATAGCCGTGGCCTCCGCACTCTTCTTGGTGCTAAGGGCCAGCTTGGTCTTAATCACGCATTGCTCCCCCTTGCCGATGTACTGGAAGGGGATCAAGTCGATGTGGGTCATGAGGCTGCTCTCCCAAGCGGTCTGGGATGACAGGTCGACCGAAATGCTGACCGACTTCTGGCTGATATTGGCGGCCTTGGTAATCCGCTCATTAATCAGCTGCAGGTTCTTGTCCTTGACGAAAGCCTCCTTCAGCTTGCGATGGGCCTGCGAAATCGACGCCCGCTCGGTCTCCTCCAACACATCGCGAATGATCCGAGAGACATAGACGTCGGAGCCATTCTGCAAGCGGGCGCTGGATGAATCGATCAGGGCGGATTTGATCGGGATGTTGCGCGAGGTGATGCCCTTGCGTGCGAACGAGCGCATGGTCGCCGTGTAGTACTCGACCGGAATGGAGGTCAGCTCGCCGGCCGACACCAGCGCCTCATACGGCCCCTTGTAGTTCTCCTCGTCGAACTCAACGTGATAGACCACGCCGCTGGCTTTGATCTTTTCTGAGTTTCCGTCGCCTTCCAGCTCGGCCAGTTCGCTCGAGTCCCCGGAGAAGAACAGCTCGATGGTGATCGCAGGCGGCGGAAGGGGCGACCCGGTCTTCAGGCTGTCGACGTACTTCTGCTGGGCGGCCAGATTGAAGAGATAACTTGTCAAGTCATTCTTCAACGGGCGACCATGCAGCATGCCCGTCAGAGCTAAATGGATCGCCTCAAGGATCGTCGTCTTTCCCGACTCGTTGCCTCCAACGATCACGTTCAAGGCGGCGTTCAGCGCGAGAGAAAACGTCTGCTCGTAGCGTTTGAAGTTGGTGATCTTTACTTTGGCGATCTTCATGCGCGCCTCTCGATGCTCAGTTCGTGAAACGCTGCCGCAGCGCCGGAGCGAATCACGATATAGATGAGACTAGCATCGCCACGGGGAGTCCGCCGGATCGTTCAACTCATTGTGGCTGGATGAATTTACCAGGACCAAGGGAAGGGGAACCTAGTGCTGCAAGAGGATGGTGAACCGTTCGAACTGGACGAGCCGGCCGCCCGCTCGCACTACCCCCCGGACTGGCCCATCGAGACGATCGAGATCAAGCCAAGCGGCAAGGCGCCCAAGCACTATGGTCCTGACACCTACCGCTTTGGTGCGGCGTTGACCCTAAGCGTTATCCTTACCCGGCGGGGATGGACGCTCGTCAAGCAGACCAAGACCTATGCCTACTTGATCCCGCCTCCTGACACCCCCAAGCCGTTCCGAATCTCGATCGCTGTCCCGCCCGCGGAAGAGTGTCTCGCCCTCGCAAACAGGAGCTTCGCGAGGGCGGAAAGCTGGCTGGCGCAACTCGGCGAATGGCCCGCGTTGTATCGGCATGAGGGCAACAAAAACATGCAGCGGCTCTCCCGAGATCCGGTGACCGGCGCGATGGTGGGGGAGGTTATGGAACAGCCGCGCGAGTCGAGCCTCACTATAGGCGAGTGGGGCGTCTGGCATACAGTTGTGACCGGCATCGAAGGTCGCTTCGGGATTGGTTACCTTCCGCTTCCCCCGCTTCCCGCCCTGCCGGCGCCGCCCGAGAGCCGCCTTTGGGAGGGAACGCCGAAGGCGGTCGAGCTCACCCTCTATGAGCGGAATCCAAAGGCGCGCCGGCTGTGCATCGAGCACTACGGACCCACATGCCAGGGGTGCACCCTGAACTATGAGGAGAAGTACGGCGTGATCGGCGCTGAGTTGATCCACGTCCATCATGTGACGCCGCTGGCGACCATTGGCGAAGCCTATGAAGTCGATCCCATCCGCGATCTCGTTCCGCTTTGCGCGACATGTCATCACCTCGTGCATAGTCGTGTTCCGCACCACACCGTGGACGAGATACGGACGGCAATCGCGAACGCGGCCTCTGCGTGAAGATCGCCTGTAGCGCGACAATCTGGATGAGAGGCCGCATTGCCTCGCCTGAAGTGCTCCTGAGTGTTCAGTTGTTGCCTCATCTGATTTGCTCCCGACGAAGAGGGAGGAGCAGTGATGAGGAAGGTCAGCATGGCGACGAGAGAGGAATTGGTGGCGGCGACGAGCGGTCGGTACGAGACCGCGCGGCGATCCGAGAAGAAGAAGATCCTGGACGAGTTCGTCGCGGTGACCGGGTTTCACCGGAAGTACGCGATGCGGCTCCTCAGGCAGGGGCGCGGCTCCAGGAAAAGCGGCCCTCGCCCTGAACGGCGGCTCTACGATGACGCGGTTCGCGAAGCCTTGATCGTGATCTGGGAGGCGTCGGATCGGATCTGCGGCAAGCGTCTACGATCTTTGGCGCCGCTGTTGGTGGACGCGATGGAGCGGCATGGTCACCTGCTCCTCGAGCCGGAGGTGCGAGAGAGATTGCTGGCGATGAGCGCGGCGACGATGGACCGGGCGCTACGGGCGGCAAAGGCGGGCGACGGCCGCCGCCGCCGGCGTGGTCCTGTCAGCGCCCTTCGCGGCAGCATCCCGGTTCGCACCTTCTCCGACTGGAGCGACCCGCCGCCCGGCTTCTGTGAAGTCGATCTGGTGTGGCACAGCGGACCCACGGCCAGAGGCAGCTTCGTGCAGACGCTGACGGTGACCGACATCGCCACCGGCTGGACGGAGTGCGCGCCGCTTCTCGTGCGGGAGCAGAAGCTGCTGACCGAGGTGCTGACGCAAATCCGCGGGCGGTTGCCGTTCGCGCTGCTCGGCTTCGACAGCGACAACGATAGCGTGTTCATCAATGAGACGGTCCGGGATTATTGTCTCGCCGCCGGGGTCGAGTTCACGCGTTGTCGGCCCTACCGCAAGAACGACCAGGCCCATGTGGAGCAGAAGAACGGCGCGGTGGTTCGTCGCATCGTCGGCTACCGCCGCCTGGAAGGCCTGACGGCGGCGGCGGCGCTTGGCGAACTCTATACGGTGGTCCGGCTGTTTGTGAACTTCTTCCAGCCGTCGTTCAAGTTGGTGGAAAAGGACCGCGATGGCCCGCGCGTCCGTAAGCGCTACCACAAACCCGCGACGCCGTATCAGCGCCTCATCGCGGATCCTCGAACGTGCGAGGACGTGAGAAGAGACATGGAGCGGCTGTACGCCACGCTCGACCCTGTTCGGCTGCTTCGCGACATCCGCGCGGCGCAGTCACGGCTTGTCGAGATCGCCGATGGGTCCGAGGAAAGCTCGCCCGGCGAAACCGCCTTGTCCACGCTGGACGTGTTCCTGGACGGGCTGCGAACGTCCTGGAAACAAGGCGAGGTGCGCCCGACAGCACGATCCAAGCCGAAGGCGAAGCGCGGGCGCCGTCGGCCCGACCCTTTGGTAGACGTGACCGAAACGCTGAAGACGTGGTTCGAGGCGGAACCCTGGCGCACGGGACGAGAACTGCTCGAGTAGCTGCAGGCCGAGGAGGGCGACGGGTATCCCGACGGGCTGCTCCGGACGCTCCAGCGTCGACTGAAAGTCTGGCGGGCCGATCGCGCGCACGCAATGGTCTTCGGAACAGCGCGCCAGGAGGCGCCAGACGTCATTGCGGCCTCGTGAGCGCGAGGGCTGTTGGGGTGGGCTGCTTCGCTTCGCGCCGCGATGGCTACGCTACGCAGCCCACCCCAACAGCCGCGGACACTGGTGCAATGACGCAACCAAAGCTACGGGAGCATTTACGTGAGGCAATCAGCAAGCCGCTGGGGAACATCGCTTCGTGAGGCAACACGCACTCTCATCCTGATTGTCGCGCGGCAATCGCCCCAGGTCCACATGGCCCCAGCGAATCCATGAGCAGGCCCAGAAGACTCGGAACGCCGGGCCCTGGGTGGGGATTGGGGCGGACTGGCCTTCAAACTAAATCCTTCAACAACTCCGGGTGGCGGTCCAGCAGGTGAAGAAGGTTGACCACGGCGGGTAGGGGCGTCGCCTCGCCGCGTTCATAGCGTGAGAAGGCGTTATGTCCGCCGCCGGTTAGCCGCGCGGCGGCGGCCTGGGTCAGGCCCAATTTGCGGCGGATGCGGCGGATGTTCCGGCTTTGCCTCATCCGCTCGTTCAAGATCAGATCGTCTCCAGCCGCCGCATATCGGCGCGCGCTCTCATCGTCGAAGAAGACCTCGTCGCAGCCGCCGCAGCGGCGGCCGGACAACCCGGCCACGGTAGTTTCCGCACCGGAATATTGGACGGTGAAAGTTTCGCCTTCAAAGCGCTCAAGATTGAATTCGCCACAGGTGGCACAGTTGTCGGACATGCTCATTTCTCCTTGAACTGGATCACGGGTGCGGCGTCTCGCAACGTGATCTTGATGTAGGCCTCCCTCCGAACAGGGGTCACTGTGTAATAGACGTCCTGCCACAGTCGATGGTCGGCGTGGGTCGTCATCGACTTGTAGAAGTCGCTTCTTGTCAGGCCCGCGATCACCCCCAACATTTCGGATGTGACCAGACCCATTGCCCGCCCGCCATCCAGCGCCGTCTTGGTGAACGCCGAAACGCCCAGACTCACGACCAGCGCCTGTACGGATGCCAAGTCGTAGTGAGCCTTGCGTTTTTCCACATGCCTATATTACCCCGAAAGGGTAGCAATGTGAACCCCAGAGACTTTAAGCTCGGGAAGGGATTTGGGTCTGGCCGTTCACCCCTCGCCGGCCGAACTGCGTTTTTGGCCCGACCCCTTAACCGCTGCGACCCCCGCAATACGCTTGGCCAGCCACTCCAGCGCATCCGGCGTGTTTGTCCAGGTGGGTAGGGCTTGCTCGACATGGGCGACCGCTTCATCGACACTGCCTGTGGCGATCAAATCGGGCATCCGGCGCGGAAGCTTCTTGCGGCCGAGCAGATAGGTCGGAACGTGGGCGTTGGCGGCGAACGCGCGCTTCAGCGCGTTGCGCGAGACCGGCGCGTCGCCCTTGGCGCGAAAGGCCGCCAGGGCCGCCGGCCACAGCCACTCTGTTCCGTCGTCTTTGTCGTATCGCTTGAACAGCAAGGCCGCCTTGTCATCTCGCCCAAGTTGAAGAAACCAGTCGATCAGCAGGTAGCGCATTCCCTGATTGTCATTGGGATTGAGCCGCAGCATATCCTCCGCGCTGGCTGCGGCCGCTTCCCGCTGTCCGCAGGCCCATTGAGCCAAGCTCAGCCCCTGGCGCGCCCGCATGTAGGGCCGCGTTTCGATCAGGCCCCAGAACAGGCCGACGTCTTCCGTGAAGGCCGCCTCGCCCAGGGCGCCTTCGCCGGCCGCCACGGCCTTCAAATAGAGATCGAGGGCCGCCTCGGGCGTGAGCGCGGTTTCCTGGGCGATGAGCACATAGGCGTCGGCGCACAGCGGGGACACCTTCAGGGCCTTGCGAGCGAGCGCCACGCGCCGCCTTCGATCGTCGCAATCCCAAGCGTCGAACATGATCTCCTGCGCCT
This sequence comes from Caulobacteraceae bacterium, assembly GCA_025359665.1. GTDB lineage: Bacteria > Pseudomonadota > Alphaproteobacteria > Caulobacterales > Caulobacteraceae > Acaudatibacter. The sequence continues at coordinate 3,123 of JANYFU010000315.1, read as the reverse complement.
CATCCACCGCGTCGCTGGTCCGCGATGCGCCGAGCTGCGAGAGGAGGGCCTCCAACACCTGGGGCGAGAGCATCGAAGATGCTTCGATGCGAGGCGTCGGACCGGGCTTTTTCGGTTTCGCCATGGCTATTGGTCCTTCAACGAGCGCGTTGTGCCGTCCCGCGACCGGAACGCTTCAGGCCGCACCCTCCAGGATCGCCCGTTTGCGCTTCTCGGTGAAGGTGTGCAGCTTTTGCATGTGGGCGAATCGGACGTGGTCGCGACCGGCGGCCGACATCTTGTCGAACCAGTCGTCCTCGCCCAGCATTTCGCCGAGCCTCGGCGCGTTGCGGTGCAGCATCTGCACGTCGGTTTTTTTCGGCTCGAGGCTCCGCAAAATGCCCCGGTTGAAGTGGGCGTGCAGGGTAACCCGGTCGCCGGGTTCGGTGCGGTCGCCCTGCCAGTGCCAGACGCCATGCGTGAAGAACACCACCGAGCCCTTGGGCATCTCGATCGGCACGCCGGCGTTGTGGCCCTCGCCCGGGCGAGGATGGCGCCGCATCTTGTGGCTCCCGGGCACGATCCATGTCGGGCCGGACGTGAGGGTCCAATCCTCCAGCGCCCAGACGCCGACGCCGGTCAGGGCGAACTCCGGATAGGGCTCCGGCACATGCGAATAGTCGGTGTGCATCGGGATCACGCCGGGCCCTGGACCCTTCCTGATGCTGCTGAACGAGGCGATCACCGCGCCCCGGCCCAGCGAGGCGTCGATCAAGGTCATCAGCAGCGGGTTCTGGATCAGCCGCTCGAACTCGCGGCCGTGATAGAGCATCCAGTTCATCGAAATGGTCTGGTGTGGCAGCAGGGCCCTCAAGGTCGCCTTGCGCACTTCGTCGGCGAACTCGGGCGAGATCGCCCGCTCGATGATCGTATAGCCCTGCTCTTCCATTTCGCGGATCTTGCCGGTCAGGCCCTGGCGGGCGGCGCGGTGAGCGAGGTCGGGATTTTCCACGGTGCGGCGACCCATGTGGTCATGCAGCAGGGCCATCATCTCCCGCGCGGCCTCGTCTTTCAGGGAGCCCTTCACCCGGATGGCGTCTTCGCCGCACATCCTCGCCACTTCCCGGCTCATGGCGGTCATCGCCCCCGGCGCCAGAACGCCGACGAACTGCGCCGCGGTGAGCCCGGCCTGATAGTCGCCCTCGACCACTAGGTCGGCGGCCGGGTCGAAGTCGCGGGACACGTGCGCGGTCTCGCCATCATAGCGCAGGCTCCACGCGGCTGCGTCGTCCGGGAATTTCAGATGTGGCGGCGCGTCGGTGAACCGCTCGCTGACCGAGAAGGGCCGTCCGCCCAGGCGATCCTTACGGTGGTCCTCCTCGCGTTTCAGGAACCGGCGGGCGTCGTCGAGCCAGGCGTCCGACAGGAACTCCAGATGTCCGGGCAGGGTGATCATGGGAGTCCTCCTAGATTTCGGTCGCGCCGGTCAGGCCGGGGCGTTCAGAAAGGCGACGACGGCGTTCACCGTCTCGGGCGTATATTCGATAGCCATGCCGTGCGAGCCGCGCGGCAGCACCTCAAGCCGGGCGCCGGGGATCATTTGGGCGATCTCCACCGACTGGCTGACCGGGGTCAGCACGTCCTCGGCGCCGACAAGGACCAGGGTCGGAGTGCTCACCGTCGGCAGCAGGGGGCGTGAATCGTAACGGCGCAGGCCGTGGGCCTGGGCCTCGAAACCAGCGAGGCTGGTGGGGTAGGGGCCCGCCGTGGTGGCTCGCGCGCCCCCGGCGACCACCGCGTGATCGCACAGCATCTTTGGCGTGAAGCCCCAGGCCATCGAGAACATCGCTATGGCGTCGGCCGGAACCTCGGCGCGGCGTAGCGCGATCAGGCAGTCCAGCCATCCGTGCTGCAGCTCGGTGTAGCTTGGGAAGGCGCTCAGCAGCACCGCCTTGCGAACCAGGGCGCCGTTGCGGATCAGCAGGCCTTGCAGAACCGAGCCGCCCAGCGACCAGCCGACGGCGTGAACCGGTCCCAGATCCAGATGTCGGATCAGGGCGGCGGTGTCGTCGGCCATCTGGTCGATCGTGTAGGGACCCGGCGGCGTTTCGCTGCGGCCGGTTCCACGGTTGTCGAAGGTGATACAGGTGAAGCGCGAAACCAGCAGCGGCTTGACCGTCGCCCAGGCGCTCGAATTGGCGCCCAGGCCGGCGATCAGAAGCAATGGCGGCCCATCGCCCTCCACCTCGTAGTGAAGCGTCACGCCGTTGACGCTCGCCGTGGTCATCGCGGTTTCCTTCCTGTCGTTGCAATGAAATTGGCAATTATATACCTTGCAAACCCGCACTGCTTGAGGCATAAAGAACGGGCAAACGAGGTCCGCCATGTCTATCCTTTCCGCCCCCTACTTTCACGATGAATCCGCCGCCTTCGCCCACGTCGAGAAGGTGCTTTGGCCCCAAGGCCCGGTCTGCTTTCATTGCGGCTGCACGGGCCGGATTGGCTCGATCAAGCCCAACCCTGAGAAGCGCGTTCGCTTCGGCTTGAAGAAGTGCGGCGACTGCAAAAAGCAGTTCACCGTTCGCATGGGAACGATCTTCGAAGAGTCGAAACTTCCCCTGCATATCTGGCTTCAGGCGATCCACCTGATGGTTTCCAGCAAGAAGGGCGTTTCCAGCCACCAGCTGCACCGGACCCTTGAGATCACTTACAAGAGCGCCTGGTTTCTCTCGCACCGTATCCGCGAAGCCATGCGTTGCGGCGCCCTGGCCCCGTTCGGTCAAGGCGGTGGCGCTGTTGAGGTAGACGAAACCTATATCGGTCGCGAACCCGGCATGGAGATCAAACCCGCCTATCACCACAAGATGAAAGTCTTGACGCTCGTTGACCGCACCACGGGCCGCGCTCGCAGCGTCGTGGTTGACGATGTTAGCGCCAAGACCATCGGAGCCATCGTCGCGGCCAACGTCTCGCTTGAGGCCCGCCTGATGACCGATGAGGCCCGCGCCTACACGATCCTGGGCCGCAACTTCGCGGAACATGGCGTCGTAAAACATGCCGCTGGCGAATATGTCAGCCTCGCGGACGCCAGCGTCCATACGAACACGGTCGAAGGTTTCTATTCCATCTTCAAGCGCGGCATGA
>JANYFU010000290.1 GCA_025359665.1 Caulobacteraceae bacterium | reverse complement strand
GATTGGCCATCTGCCAGATCACCCACTGGGTCACCTCGGCCTTGGTCCTGGCGTCCTGGGGAAAGAACCTCCCGGCCTTCTCGGCGATATACATCATGATCGCGCCCGACTCGAAGATCGCGATCGGCGCGCCGCCGTCGGCGGGCTCGTGATCGACCATGGCGGGCATGCGGTTGTTGGGACTGATGCCCAGGAAAGCATCCTGGAACTGATCGCCCTTGCCGATGTTGCAGGGCACGATCCGATAGGGGAGGGCCAGTTCCTCCAGCAGGACGGTGACCTTCTTGCCGTTCGGTGTCGGCCAGTAGTGGATGTCGATCATGGGTTTTGCTCCGTGGCGGCGGCTCTGAGTTTCACTGCGGACGGTCGCCGATGATCGTCACCCGCTCCATGCGGCGAACACTCGGCCAGTAATCCGAGACCGCGTAGTGCTGGCTGGACCGGTTGTCCCAGAACGCGATCGAGCCGGGCTCCCAGCGGAAGCGGCACTGATACTCCGGGATCGCGGCCCGGCTGTAGAGGTGCGCCAGCAGGGCGTCGGACTCCGACTTTTCCATCCCCACGATGTGCTGCGTGAACGCGGCGTTGACATAGATCGCCTTGGCGCCGGTCTCCGGGTGGGTCCGCACGATCGGGTGCTCCACGCTTGGATAGGCCCGGTTGAAGGCCTCGATCTCTTCCTCGGTCTTTCCGGCCTTGCGTAGCCCGAAGCGAAAATGCGCGAAGTCATGCAGCGCGACCTTCCCGTCGATCTGGTCCTTCACGGATTCCGAAAGCCCCTCATAGGCGGCGGCCATGTCCGCGAACAGGGTGTCGCCACCGACCTGGGGCAGCTCCAGCGCCCGCAGGATCGAGCCGAGCGACGGCTTCTCCCGCCAGGTCACATCGCTATGCCAGGTGTTTTCCTTGCCTCGGCGTTCCCGATCATGGGTCAGGGCCAGAACTTCCGGATAGCCTGGCTTTTGCGGAGCGAAGGGGTGAACCTCGAGCCCTCCGAAGTAACGGCCGAACGCCAGGTGCTGGTCTGTGTCGATGGCCTGGTCGCGGAAGAACAGCACCTTCCAGTCCAGCAGCGCGGCGCGGATCGCCGCCACCGTCTCGGGCGCCAGGGGCCTGGCCAGATCGACGCCGGAGACTTCCGCGCCAATTGTCGGCGTCATCGGGGAGAGGCTCAGGCTGGCGGCCTGAAGACCAGTGAGGGGTTTATTCATGGTGTGGTTTCCTCTCTCGTCTAACCCAGCCGCCGCCGAAACAACGAAAACAGCCGCTCCCAATGCCGTTCGGCGGCGTCGCGATCATAGACTGCCCGTTGCGGGAAGGCGAAGCCGTGCTCGACGCCGGCATAAAGCTCAACCTCGGCGGTGGCGCCCGCGTCCTCCAGCGCCTTGCGCAGCGGCGGCAGCATTTCCAGCGGCGCCCAATGATCGACCTCCGCGCATCCGAAATATAGTTCGGCCTGGGTCTTGCCGCCGGCCAGATGTGGGCTGTCGGGTTCGTCGGTCACCAGCCGCACGCCATAGATCGAGGCCGCGGCGGCGACCCGCGGGAAATGGGTCGCGGCGTTGATCGCATACTGGCCGCTCATGCAATAGCCGACCGCGCCGATCGGTCCCATCGACGCCGCCGGGTCGCCGTCGGCGTGAGCCAGCAGGGCCTCGGTGTCGGACATGATCAACGGGATGGTCAGGGAATTCATGAAGCCGAACATCCGGGCGCGCAGGGCGTCGACGTCCGGGCCGGTAAGCGAGCCCAGCTCCATCACGCCCGAGCGATAGTAGAGATTGGGCAGCATCACATAGTAGCCGACGCTGGCCAGCCGCCGGGCCATGTCGCGCAGCTCCTCGCGGATGGCTGGGGCGTCCATATAGAACAGGATCACCGGATGCGGCCCGCCTCGCTCCGGGTGGCAGATGAAGGTCGTCGTCTCGCCGTCGCGGGTCGTGATGTTCAGCTGACGTTCAACCATGGTCCGTATGATCCCCCTTGATGAAGACTTTTTCACTTGCCCGCGCCGCTTGCGGCGGACACATCGTCCGCTATGCGACGCTCGGCGGCAATCCACCAACGACGCCTATTTACGGGATCCCGATGGCAAACAACCGCAAGTCTTCAAGACCGGCCAAGCCGCTGAAGCATCTGTCCGCGGCCTGTCTGGCCGGGATACTGGCGGCCGTGGCGCTGGCGTTCGCGCCAGCCGCCTTGGCCGCGCCTACCGATCCGGCGGCGGCGAGGGTCGACGCTTTCGACCACGCCCTCATCGACGCCATGAAGGCCGGCCCCTCGCTTGGGGTGAAAGGGCGGGCCAGGAAGCTCGCGCCCGTCGTGGCGGCGACCTTCGATCTGTCCACCATGACCCGGTTCGCCGTGGGCCCGAAGTGGGCCGACATGACCGCCGCTCAGCATGATTCCCTGATCGCCGCCTTCACGCGCCTGACGGTGGCCAGCTACGCCCACAACTTCGATTCCTTCGGCGGCGAACGCTTTGACCTGGATCCTAACGTCCAGGCCCGCGGCGCCGACAAGATCGTGCAATGCAAGCTCGTGCCGCCGCACGACAAGCCCGTCGCCCTGGTCTACCGGATGCGCCAGACCGCCGACGGATGGAAGGTCATCGACGTCTACTATGACGGCATCAGCCAACTCACCACGCGGCGATCGGATTTCGCCCAGCCCGTCTCTTCGGGTGGCGCGGAGGGATTGCTGGGCCACCTGGACGCCCTGACGGACAAATTGCTCAGGTAGCTGGTGACTGGCCTGGCCGATCACGAAAGCGATATTCGTTAAAATTGTGTGAGAGTTCACACTCGCCAGCGGCAATTTCGATGTAACCCTATTCTCACAAACGCGGAACTCGGCTTTCGGTGGCCAAAACGGTCCTCGGGCGCAACGACGCCAAAGTCAGAACGTTCGCGGTGATGGTCAAAGCGCTTCGGCGTGCAGCCCCGTGAGGAAGCCATGTCCGACGTTAACGTTCCCGGCGCCAATGGCGTCAACGGCGCGAACGGCGTCAGCCCCGGCCAGAGCGGCTCGGTGGGAACCGCCGGCGGCGCGGCGACGGCCACCAACACCGCTTCGACCGATCCCACCAACACCGCCGAAGCCACGGGCGGCAATGGCGGTAATGGCGGCAATGGGGCGAATAACGGCGGTGGGGCAGGTGGCAATGGCGCTGCCGGCTCCGCGGGCGGATCGGCCAAGTCGAAAGTCGCCACCACCGTCAGTTCCGCCGGCGCCACCAGCGCGACGGGAACGGCGATTGGCGGAAACGGCGGCAATTCGGGAATTCCCGGAACCGGCACGCCCAACGGTGTCGGCGCCAGCGGCGGAGCGGGCGGCGCCTCGTCCGGGTCCTCGGCCTCCGACCAGAACGCCGGAGGGGCGGCCACCGCCATGATCACCGCCACGGGCGGGGCGGGCGGGACCGCGCTCAACGCCGGGCACACCGGCGGAGCCGGCGGCGTCGCCAACCTGACGGTGGCCAGCGCCATCAGCACCGCGGCGGGCGCGGCGGCCACCGCCAATGTCACCCAGAACGGCGGCGCGGGCGGCGCCGGCCAGAGTGGCGCGGCGGGTGGCGCGGGAGCGGCCAGCACTCTCACCAACGCGGCCACTGGTTCGACCAACGGCGGCGCGCTTAGCCTTGGACAGACCGCCAATGGCGGAGCTGGCGGATCGAGCAGCGGCGGGGCGGCCGCCGTCGGCGGCGCTGCGACCTCGAGCCTGACCATCAACGATAACAAGAGCGCCTCGATCGGCATCGGCGCGGCCGCCACCGGCGGCGGCGGCGGCGCGGGCCTCGGCGGTTCGAAAGGCGCCGTCGGGGGCGCGGCCAACGCCACGACTTCCGCAACCGGTTCCGCGATCGTCTACGGCGCCGCCACGGCCAACGGCGGTACGGGCGGTGGCACGGACGCCAACGCGGGCGGAGGCGGCGGAACGGCTACCGCGTCCAGCACCGCCAGCGGCGTCGGCTTCGTCAACAGCACGGCTACGGCGAACGGCGGCGCCGGCGGCTCGGCGTCGCCCAACAATTCGATCTACAACCAGACCCCCGGCGCCGGCGGCGCCGGAGCCCAGGCCACGGCCACTTCGTCGGCCACCGGCGATGGCGGCGGCCAGTATAATTCTCCAGGCTCCTACGCCACCGCCAACGGCGGCGGCGGGGGATTCGCCAACGGCGCGGGCAATACCGGCGGCGCCGGAGCGGTGGCCACCGCCACCTCCACCGGAGTCGACACCGGGGTTGCCGACAATTCCTACATGTATGTCTACGCCACTCAGACCAGCGGTTCGGGGGGCTATGGCTACAATGGCGCCAACGGCGGCGCGGGCGCGGCGAGCATCCAGACCAACGCGGTTTCGGGCTCCAGCCACGGCGACACCTTCATTCTCAGTCAGACGGCGAACGGCGGGTCGGGCGGAGGCTCCAGCGGAGGGGCGGACGGCGCGGCTGGGACCGCGAACTCCAGCCTGACCTTCGACGATACCAAGAACACCAACAAGGCCGCCTTTCTCAGCACCAGCGCGATGGCCAACGGCGGCGCCGGAGGCGGCGGTTCCGCGGGCTCCGGCGGCTCGGCGGGCGCCGCGGCGACGGCCAGCAACACCACCACCGGCGCCGGCCTGGTCAATGGCTACGCGACCGCCAATGGCGGTATCGGCGGCGGGACCAGCGGCCCAACGGCGGCCATCGGCGGCGCGGCCACGGCGGCCAGCAACGTCACCAGCGCCCAAGCGGCCTCAAGCAACGCCACGGCCAATGGCGGCGTGGGCGGATCGGCCTCGCCGACGGATTCGATCTACAACATCAGTGTCGGCAACGGCGCGGCCGGCGCGGCGGCGACCGCCACGGCCACGGCCAGCGGGTCCGGCGGCGGCCAATATAGCAACCCCGGGGCGATCGCCACCGCGACCGGCGGCTCGGGCGGCTTCGCGGCGGGAGCCGGCAATTTCGGTGGCGCGGGCGCTTCGGCGACGGCGAGCGCTTCGGCGACCGGCACGGTCGCGGGCGGCAATTTTACCTACGTCAACGTCACCCAGACCGGCGGCGCCGGGGGCTATGGCTACAATAGCGCTAGCGGCGGTGCGGGGGCGGCCAGCACGCTGACCGACGCCGTCACCGGCTCGACGAACGGCGCGACCTTGGTGCTCAACCAGACGGCGAACGGCGGCTCCGGCGGCTCCAGCAGCGGCGGCGTAGACGGAGTAGCGGGCGCGGCCAATTCCAGCCTGACCTTCGACGACACCAAGAACGCCAACAAGAGCAGCTTCGTGAGCACCAGCTCGACGGCCAATGGCGGGGCCGGCGGCAGCGGCTCGGCAGGTTCCGGCGGCTCTGTCGGAGCGGCGGCGACGGCCGCCAATACCACCACGGGCGCCAACACGGTCTATGGTTACGCCACCGCCAATGGCGGTATCGGCGGTGGGACCAGCGGTCCGACGGCGGCTGTCGGCGGCGTGGCGACAGCCACCAGCAACGTCACCAGCAGCCAGTTGGAGTCCAGCACCGCCGTCGCCATGGGCGGCGGGGGCGGATCGGCTTCGTCGACCAATTCAATCTACAACATCAGCGTCGGTAACGGCGCGGCCG
>JANYFU010000263.1 GCA_025359665.1 Caulobacteraceae bacterium | reverse complement strand
GCCATCCAGAGTACGCTGAGAAGGTTACTGGTTTGGTCCCTCGAAAAGCCGTTGCTTTGGCATATAGAAACAGCTTTGCAGATGACAATATGGGCGTCTTTGCCCAATGGAATGCCTAAGCCCTCCAATTGATGCCAAATTACAAATTTTCTGCTGAAAGACAATTCGGGATCCGTCGCGACAATCTTAGTAAACTGACTGATGACGCTTTCGACAAACGGTGGTGGGCCGTCACCTTGTAAGATCGAACTATAACTAACTACCTCACCGCGAGCTCGCGCTACAACTGACAATTTAATTCCCTCCTTGACGAATGTTTCCTGGGAGACGCCGCTCCGAACGAAACCATCCGATCTGAGAATAATAATATTATCCATGTCGAGCGAGATGAGACGTGGGGCCGATAATACAGATAGTGGGTCATCTGACAATTCCGCAAAGCGTTGTATCACAGAATCGATCGGTAACGGAGCCGGGACCAAGAGCACCAGTTGCTGTTTGGTTTGGGGCAGCAGGAAGAAGCCGTAATGATCCGCTAACCAGTGTCGAAGCGTTGCAAGGTCTGTATTAGGTTCATCACTGCGCCAAGCGGGCAATATTTGCCCCCAGGAGTCGGACCTCCGCATCGCGACGCCTGCTGCAGCAAGAGATCCGATGAGTGTTTCAGCGTGAGCCAAGAGCTTTGGGCTGGGCCGGATCATGGCACCGGCCTTTCGGCGTGATCGGGCGACGTGCAGTCGCGGCGATTGCGCGCCAACCAACTGTTCAGGTCATCGATGCTGTATCGGATCGACCTGCCGAGCCGGACATATGCCGGGCCGTCGGTCTGGAAACACCGAGCTTTGTTCAAAAAATCCACGCTCAATCGGCAGTAGTCGGCGGCTTCGCCGGTCGTCATCATGCGAGTCATTTCGTATCAACCTCCAGGGCCAGGAATGGCCTGCGGAGTCGATGCAATCATAGCCAAAGAAGGATCGCCACTGACCGTAATTGCGGAGATTATTGTCAGTAGCCCATGAGACCGAGACTAGCCCTTACCTCGAGGTCTTCCATCGCGCGGTGGTAAGCCTTTTCGGTTCGAACATATGCAGCATCTCCGCCGTTCTGATCATTTTTCGTCCGGTCGCCGGTGATCTCTCGCTCATTCGCGATTTCGCGGAGCGCGACGGTTAGTGTCATGCCAGATTTCTTCCGCACGTGGACCTTGATCACCAATTCCAACGCGTCTCGGAACCTCTTTTCGCTGCGCTTACGCCCCCTCTTCCGTGGCTTCGGCCCGTTCATCAACAAGTCCATCGCCAATGCCGGATCGGGCGCCGACCAGATGCGTCTTGCCACCCCCGAGAAAAACCCGGTTATCTCCGAATTGACAGCCGCGTCGCCGACAATGTCGAAGGTCGGAAGGTGATTCCTAACTGGCGGGACGTCATCTGGTCTCGGTTGCCCCCACCCTTCGATAGTCTCTCGCTTCTCTTCAAGAATCTGAAGCCGTTCCGCTTCGACAAGGCGCGTCGCTTCACGAAGCTGCACCTGTCTTATAGCGAGTAGCTTGCGTATGGCCTCCTGCCGGCGCTCCTCTATGGCGTCGACTTCGTCCATCTTCCCTCCAGTACGGTTCACATTGAGATTCTGTCGCCTCTCCTCGACCCAGCGAGCAATCCGGTGAACCTCGGCGCTTGGCTGGGCCTCCTCGATCAGGCGCCGGATCATAGCTTGGAAATGCCGCCCGTCCGCGGCTTCGGGATTGGTGTCAGCGGGCACGTGCGCCGCCACAGGCCGCCGGCGCGATCATGTCGGATGGCAAGGCCTCCCCTGAGGCGATCGCCGCCACGCGCTGGCCCCAGTCCGCCAGGGCCGCCTTGCGCTCAACACGGTACTCGTGACGCTGATAGACACCGACAAGGCCGCCCTGGACGCCCGAGACGTGATTGAGGATGCGCTCGATCACGTGTGGCGCGATCCCCATTCCGGCCATGCCGGTGGCGGCTGTTCGCCGTAGATCGTGAAGCCTCCAGGAAGCGTTCATTTTCTCCAGCTTCGCCAGCTCGTCCAACCGCCTCTTGGTCGCGCTGAAGCCTCGTGCGGCGCCCGGTGTGGCCACTTTGGAGCCTGCTGCCGCGCCCACCCTGGCCGGCGCCCTGCGCGCCTCAAACAGCACATCGCCTGTTCGCGACACCGCATTGATTATGGCGAGCGCCTCCGCGCTCAAGTCGACTTCGTGCGCCCTGCCGTTCTTGGTGCGCTCGCGGGGAATTCGCCAAGTCGACGCTTGGATGTCGATCTCGGACCAAGCCATGCCGGCCACCTCAGCACGCCGCTGGCCCGTGAGCATCAGCAGCCGGATGATCGGACCAAAAGGATGGCCGAGGCCCTCACAGGCCCGCCAGATCGCCCGCAATTCGTCATCGCTGAGAACCCGGTCCCTCGCCTCCGGCCGTGGCGGCGCTTTCAGCCTGTCGCAGGGGGACGCCGCGATCAGATCACGCTCGACACACCAGCCGAACAAGCCGCGCAAAGCCGCATAAGTAAGCCGGGCCGTGGCGGGCGAGCGCTTGCGGATCGCGTCGATCAGGTCGGCAACGTCGGCTCGCCTGATCTCGGCGATATGCCTCCCTGTCCACGCCTTCGCAGGACCCTGGCGGATCAGCCGGGCGACTTCGTGGCCGCTTCGGCTGTCTTTCAGACAGAGATCGATGAAGCGCTCTGCCACCTTCTCGAACGCGTCGCGCGCCCTGGCGTCAGCATTGTGCGCCGCCGCAGCAGCGGCGGCGGCCTTCGCCTCGGCTGCATCTGCTCTAGCCGCGCGGTCGTCTTCACGGTCAGCGAACGGGTCCTTTCCAAGATCCACCGGCGCCAGAAGCTTTCTCGCCGCAGCCCTCGCCTTCGTGACGCTCCACAAATCACCGTCATGGCGGCCAATCACAATCCGCCGTGTCCGGCTTCCACCCCCAGACGCCTTTGCGCGGAACTGGACGAGGTAAATCCTCGTTCCCGCCGGTGTGACGCGCAGACCGAAGCGCGGGAGAGCCGTATCCCAGACGTAGCTGTCGCGTTCCCCCAACGGGATGCCTTCGACGACGCCGTCCGTGAGCTTCAAGGTGGTCATGGCTTATCCAGATCAGAAGACGAGGAAGAACTCCGATAAGCACTCGATAAGCACCAAGTCAAGCATACTCCAGCCAATAGGAGCCTAGTCCGTACGACCTAATTGGTCACAACACATTGTTAATACACTATTTTTATGATCACTCCGAACTGAGAGCCTACGCCATCCAACTCCAAGCAAGCGTCGAACTCTGTGAGGAGGTCTGGGGTTCGATTCCCCACGGCTCCACCAGGGATTTCAATAACTCAAGTCCCTGGATGGATCGGGCAGATATTGCTCCCCTACCGCCGCGCTACCACGGGAACAGATTTCGCACGCATTTCGACCACCCAGAGCAATCACAGCGGCAGCCTCCTCAGGCGTTCCGCTCGCGCACTATCGCCAGCACCGAGGCGGCGTGCGTCAAATATGCTCGGGCCGCAAATTGCCCCGATAGGTCGCGGATCGGGGGCAGGAGGGGTTGGCCTGACAGTGCCCACAGGCGGTTCGCCCCTTACCGGAAATGGGCGGCCGGGAACCAGGCCGCCTGAGTTTGGGAAGGCGGTGGGCGAAAATCGGGCCCCGCCCAATTAGCGTGTGAGTTCTGGCCGCGAAGATCCCGACAACCCCGTGAGAAACTCGACGTTTTCACGCAGAAAGACGAGAAAGGTTCTCGCCACGACGGATAGCTGCTTGCTTCGGGGCCAGACCACGTACCAAGAGCGCCACACCGGAAAGCCATGAACGTCCAGCTCCACCAACTCGGGCTGAGCCGTGTCCAGGCGAACCGTGCTGCGGGAAAGGATCGTCAGGCCAAGGCCGCCCGCTACGGCCTGCTTGATGGCCTCATTACTCCCAAGCTCGAGTTTGACACGCAGGGGCAGTCCGCGTTCCTGAAACTCCCGCTCAACAGCCGTGCGTGTTCCAGAGCCTTGCTCTCGCATCACAAAAGCAACGTCGGCGAGGTCGGCGAAGGGTATCCGACGACGGTTCGACCAAGGATGCGATGCCGGCGCCAATACCACGAGCGGGTTCTCCATCAGCCGCTCACTCTCTATCTCCAAACCGTCCGGCGGCGCTCCCATGATGTAGAGGTCGTCGCTGTTGTGGCTAAGGGCCTCGACCAGGCGATGACGGTTGAGGACCTGCATGGAGATGTCGATCCCAGGGTACAAATCGCAGAAGGGCCCAAGCACGCGGGGCATGAAGTATTTGCCGGTGGTCACCACGGCGAGACGGAGGCGACCCTGTTTAAGCCCCTTCAGATCGGCGATGGACTGCTCGAAGCGGCTCCAGGTCTCAAGCCAGTCGCCACAGGTGGTCAGCAGTTCGCGCCCCGCGTCGGTGAGGTAAAGGCGCTTACCGACGTGTTCGAACAACGCCAGGCCAACTTCTTCTTGAAGTAAGCTCATTTTTTTCGATACGGCCGGCTGCGTCACATGCAGCTCCTCGGCCGCACGAGAAATGGAGCCTAGCCGGACCACCGCCTCGAACGCCTTCAGCTGTCCCAATGTGATCCGCATGTCCGGCGCCTTGATCCAGGATCATAACCAATAGGTTATCTTTGGCACGGATATAAGTCATTTCTCTTTTGAAACGTCGGGCGCCATTCTCGGAGCCAACATAATTGATAACCGGGAGAAAAGCGGCCGCGATGAAGACCCACCCAGGATGACGGCTTTGGCTCGGCCGCCGGCGGCTAAGATTTCCCGCGTGGCGGTCGCCAATCGGGGAGAAGCGGCAATGCGCTTCCTCAGAACGGCGCGCAGCTGGTCGGGCTGCCTGCGGACGCCTCTGGAGACGGTGGCGCTATACACATACGCCGATGAAGGCGCGGCCTTCACGCGATTGGCCACCAGCGCCGTCTGCCTCGGCGAAGCCTTGACGCGCGGCGCCGACGGGCAGCCCTTCAGTATCTATCTAGACATCGATAAGATCATCGCCGCCGCCAAGGCGACAGGGGCTGACGCGCTCTGGCCGGGCTGGGGTTTCGCGTCGGAAAGACCAGAGTTGGCCGAAGCCTGTGCGGCCGCTGGCCTAGCCTTCCTCGGCCCGCCGGCTTCAGCCATGCGAGCGCTCGGCGACAAAATCGCCGCGAAACGCCTCGCGGAGTCCTGCGATGTGCCGGTCAGTCCCTGGTCCGGTGGTCCGGTGGACGAGACAAGCGCCACGGAGTGGGCCGAGCGTATTGGCTATCCAGTGCTTTTGAAGGCCACCGCCGGAGGCGGAGGCCGCGGAATCCGTCGCGTCCACGGGCCTGAGGAGATCGCCAACGCCCTCCGATCGGCCGCCGCCGAGGCAGCCGCCGCCTTCGGCGACCCGTCCATTTTCGTCGAGGGCCTGGTGTCCGACGCCCGGCATATCGAGGTCCAGATCCTTGCGGATCAGCATGGCGAGGTATGGGCGCTAGGCACGCGCGATTGCTCCATGCAGCGTCGCCGCCAGAAGGTGCTCGAAGAGGCGCCCGCGCCGGGCCTCGCGCCGGATGTCGAGGCGGCTCTATGCGCGGCGGCAGTCCGGCTTGCGCGGGCCTGCGGCTACGTCAGCGCCGGCACGGCGGAGTTCCTTTTGCTGCCGGATGGGCGGACCTTCTACTTCCTGGAAATGAACACCCGCCTGCAGGTCGAGCATACGGTCACCGAGGAGGTCTATGGGATCGATCTCGTCGCTCTGCAAATCGCCATTGCGGGCGGGCAGCCACTCGGCAAACAGCCGCCTCTGCCGCGCGGCGCGGCCATCGAGGCCCGATTGAACGCCGAAGATCCGGACCAGGATTTCGCGCCGCGCGCGGGACGCCTCCTGCGCTTCCGCCTGCCGTACGGACCCGGCGTCCGCGTCGATTCCGGCTATGCCACCAACAACGTTGTCTCCAATCATTTCGACTCCATGCTCGCCAAGATCATCGCGCACGGCGCGAACCGCGAGGAGGCTCTCGGACGGCTGGAGGCCGCCCTGGTCGAGACCGAGGTCGTGCTCGACTGCGGCCTGACGAACCGCGCCCTGCTCGTCGATCTGGTCCGAGGGAGCGCCTTTCGCTCCGGCGCCGTCAGCACCGCCTGGCTGGACTCCTATCTGCTGGCCCGCCCGTCTCCCGCGGGACGCGCGCACCTGGGCCCCGCCCTCGCGGCCGCGGCGATCGACGACGAGCGTCGCGTGCGCACGGGGCAGGTCGCCAATTTCGTCGAGGAGGCGCACGGGGGCCTCCCCCGCACCCTGCCGGAGCAAGGGCCTCTGACCCTTCGCTACGAGGTCGACGGCGGTACGATCGAGGTCGAGGTGGCAAGCCTGGGCCCACGGGAGCGGCGCGTGCGCAGCGGCCCCTGGCAGGCGCGCGTCCAGACCGAGCAGATCAATGAATGGACCCAGCACCTGTCCATGGGCGGCGAGCGATTCGTCGTGGTCTGCTGCCCGACGGCGGCGGACTTACAGGTCGAGGTCGAGGGAATCGCCCACCGTTTCCGCCGCGTGTCCGATGGACGGGTGCGCGCCATGCTGCCCGCGGCGGTGGCCGAGGTGCACGTGGCGGTCGGCGATGTTGTCGAGGCCGGCGCCCGCCTAGTCACACTGGAAGCCATGAAGATGGAGACCGCGGTCGTCGCCCCTCTCGCCGGTTCGGTCAGGGCCGTCCTGGTGCGTCCAAGCGGTCTCGTCGCGGCTGGCGACGTCATCGTGGAACTGGATGCCGTCTTCGAGGGCGTGGCCGAGGCCTCGGCCCCCGCGCCGATTTTGCCGCCCGTGCGCGAGGCGCCGTCCGAGCCCCTGCAGTGGCTCGAAAGCCGGTTGTTGGGCTTCGACGTGACGGCCGATGAGGCGACCATCGCCATGGACGCGCTCCGTATGGGCCCGCCTCCGCCCCGCGCCGCGCTGATGCGCTTGGTCCGCTCGGCGGTGGTGCAGGAACAGCTATTTAAGTCCGGTCCCTATGACGACGCGGTCAACGATCTCGGCGAGAGCAGTCTTTCGCAACTCACCTGGTTCCTGAACCACAGGCGGTTCGATGAGGACCGGCTGTCGGCGCGCATGATCCGCCGCCTGAGGCGCTTCCTGGACCTGCATGGTCTGCGGGATGAGGGCGACCCACGTGTCCCCTCCGCCTTGATGCGCCTCTTCCAGGCACGCGAGGCCGAAGGATCCCAGAGCCGGTTGCTCCTCGAACTCCTCCTCGCCCTTGCCCGTTTGCCGGTTCCCCATACCTCAAGTGAGACTGCCAGCCAGACCGATGCTCCCGCCGAACAGCGAGTCCTGTTCGAGAAGCTTGCCGCCGAAGCCCTGCAGCGCGGGGACCGCCAGGTCGCCACCGCGACCTGGAACATCGTCCATCTGTGGTACGACCTGCCGGCGCGGCGGTTGGCGAGCCAGGCGGACGCCGACCGCGCGGCGCGGCTATGGACGCAAATGGACGCGGCGGGCTTGGCGGATCTGCCCCTCGAGGTCTTGGCCAGTTCCATTCCGGATGCGCCGCGGGCGGTAGACCTTGCCCTGTCGATCCTGCTATCCCGTTTCTACCCCGATCGAGTTGAGGGCGCCGGGGACCTCGTCCAGGGGCGGATCCCGCGCCGGACCGCTCGCGCCGGAGGCCGCGCGGAGGTCGCCGCCGTTCTGCTCGCCGAACCCGACGACCTCCTGGAGACCCTAAGGCACCTGCCCGCCGACATGGAGGTTGACCTCTGGCTTCGCTCGGCCCCGTCCGCCGCCGTGCTGGCCGCCGCTGCGGTCGAGCCGCGCGCCCGCTGGACCGCGCTCTGGGTGGAGGCGGCCGTGCTCCGCGCCTCAACCTGGCGGAGGGTCGGCGAGGCGATGCGCGAGGCCGACCTCCTCGCGGACCTGCATCCGGCTGGCCCCATCGCTCGCGAACTCGCCCGCTACTCCGCCTTCGCTCTGCGGCGCGAACCCGCGGAGCCTGGCGTCGCCGTCTTCCGCGCGACGGCCGGAAAGGATGAGCGCCTGCTGGCTTTCGCGCGTGTCGAGACCTTCGCGCCCATCGTCGAGGGCGACTCCGTCCGCGTCCCCGAACTCGAGCCGGTGTTCCTCGAGGCCGCCCAGGCGCTGCGCGACAGTCTTCGGGCCGCCTCGGGGCGTGGGCCGGAGATGAACCGGATCGCTCTGTTCATCCGCCCGCCCGTCGATCTCACGCGGCCGCAGCTCCAGTCGATGGCGACGCGACTGGCGCCGGCGAGCCAGGATCTCAACCTCGAAACGATCTCGCTCGTCGGGCGCTTTACCCTCGGTGAAGGCCATGCGCGCGAGCGGGCCGTCGAGTGGCGCGAGTCGCTTTCCCTCGGCCCTCAGATTCAGGTGGCCCCGCCGCGCGACGGACAGATCCCCATCCGGTCCCTCTTCGAGCAGAAAATGCTTGGCGCTCGACGACGCGGACTGTTCCATCCCTATGAAGTGGTGACCCTGCTGACGGCGCCCAGGGACCAAGGCGGGCCGCCCCGGGGTCGGTTCGAGGAGTTGGAGCTGGAGAACCCACAAGGCGAACGTCTCGGGCCGGCGCCCCCTCGGGCCTGGGGAGAGAATCCGGCGGCCGTCGTCGTGGGGCTGGCGACCAACACCTCGCCGCGGTTCCCGGAGGGGCTCACCCGCGTCCTGATCATCGGCGATGCGACCATGGAGATGGGGGCGCTGGGTGAGGCGGAATGCCGGCGTATCCTTGCCGCCTTCGACCTCGCCGAGGCCCGAGGCTTGCCGGTGGAGTGGGTGGCGATCTCGTCCGGCGCTCGGATCGCCCTGGAGTCGGGGACCGAAAACCTGGACTGGACGGCGGCCGTCCTTCGCCGGATCATTCGCTTCACCCAAGGCGGCGGTGTGGTGAACGTCATCGTCGATGGGCCCTGCGTGGGCGCCCAGTCGTACTGGAACGCCGAGGCGACCATGCTCATGCATTGCCGAGGGGCGTTGGTCATGACCCCGCGCGGCTACATGATCCTCACCGGCAAACGCGCGCTGGAGGTGTCCGGCTCGGTGGCCGGCCCCACCAACGAGGCCATCGGCGGGCTTGGCGTGATGTTGGCCAATGGCGAGGCGCAGTACGCCGCGGACGACCTGCACGAGGCTTACGACCTGCTTCTGACCCACTACGAATACACCCATGTCATGCCCGGAGAGCGCCGGGCCCGCGCGGCGCCGAGCCGCGACCCCAATGATCGCGACATCGGTCTCGAGCCCTATCAGGGGCCGGGCGGTTTCTCGCGCGTAGGCGAGATCTTTGACGAAGCGACCAATCCTGGCCGCAAGAAGCCGTTCGCCATCCGAGACGTGATCCGCGCCGTGGCTGACCAGGACGCGGCGCTACTCGAGCGGTGGGCAGGCTGGGCCGATGCCGAGACCGCGGTGGCCATGCACGGCCAACTCGGCGGCCAGCCGGTATGTTTCCTCGGCATCGAGTCTCAGCCGATCGCTCGCCGCGGCAGCCGGCCGGCCGACGGCCCGGCAACCTGGACGAGCGGGACCCTCTTCCCCCAGTCCTCCCGCAAGGTCGCCCGCGCCATCCGATCGGTGAGCGGGGTGTGCCCGGTGGTCATCCTGGCCAACCTGTCCGGCTTTGACGGCTCGCCGGAATCCATGCGGGAGCGTCAGCTTGAATTCGGCGCGGAGATCGGCAAGGCCGTGGTCGAGTTCGACGGTCCGATCCTCTTCTGCGTGATCGCCCGCTACCACGGCGGCGCCTATGTGGTCTTCTCGCGCCGGCTTTCAAACGACCTGAAGGCCCTGGCGCTGGAGGGTAGCTTCGCCAGCGTGATCGGCGGCGGAGCGGCCGCGGCCGTCGTCTTCACCCGTCAGGTGGCGGAGCGCGTCGAGGCGCATCCTCGCGTCAAGGCGGCCCGCGCGGAATTGACCGACGCGTCGGAGCTCGATCATCGCACCGCCCGCGAACGCTATGAGTCGGTCCGCGCCGATGTCGAGGCCGTGGCGCAGGCCGCTTTCGCCCGCGAGTTCGACACCATTCACAGCGTCGCCCGCGCCCTTGAGGTCGGCTCGCTGCACGAGGTTTTGCCGGCCGACCAGATGCGGGCGGTGCTCTGCGCGAGCCTGACCGGCGCGGACGGGCGAGGGTAGTCGCAACCCATGGCGGTGGAACGGAGACATGACACGGTGAGTGAGGAAGGCCTGATGCTCGTGACCACAAAAGACGGCGACAGCCGGCCGGCCCGGATCGAGCCACGCCCTGCCGAGGCCAATCCCATCCGCGACCGTGCAGCCTTCGACGCCGCCCGCGCGGCCTGCCGCGCCGACCCCGGCCGCTTCCACGGTGAAACGGCGCGGCGAAACCTGCACTGGTTCGTGGAGAATCTCGGCCCCCGCGGAGCGTGGATCACCTTCGATCCGGCGACCGAGACCTGGTCGGGCTGGGATGCGGCCACCGCCGCGCCGGTGCGGCCGGATCTTCCCGCGCATTTCGAACCGTGGACGCGCGCGTTCGTCGACGACGAAGCGCCCTTCTTCCGCTGGTTCGATGGCGGCCTGACGAATGCGGGCTTCAATGAGGTCGATCGCCACGTGCTTGCGGGCCGGGGCGCGGAAACGGCCTTCATCTTCGAGGGCGACCGGTGGGACCAGTCCGTCCACGGCGGCCGCGGCGGGCCGGTCGTCGAGCAGATCGTCAGCCGTCGGCGCCTGCTCCTCGAAGTCGCGCGCGCCGGAATCGTACTTGAAAACCTGGGATTGAAGCGGGGTGACCGCATCGCCCTCAACATGCCCAATATTCCCGAGCAGCTCTATTACACCGAGGCGGCCAAGCGGCTTGGGATCCTCTACACGCCGGTCTTCGGCGGCTTCTCCGACAAGACCTTGTCCGATCGCATTCACGACTCGGGCGCGCGTGTCGTCATCACGGCCGACGGCGGTTTCCGCAACGCCCAGATCATACCCTTCAAGAAGGTCTACACCGACGCGGCTCTGGACAACTATGTGCCTGTGACGGCGGCTTTGTCGGTCCTGGAGGCCGAACTCGCCAAGCTCGTGGCGCCGCCGGCCGCCGCGATCATTCTGCGCCGGGCCACCGAGACCGTGGGCGGAGAGATTACCGTCGAACGTAGCGATGTTATGCGCGGCGTCGGCGCGGCCCTGGCCGAGCTCGTCGATTCAGCGGCCCTCGACGCAGAGGCCGCGAGCGGCGTTCGCACCGCCATAGCCCGCGCGCTCGTCGCTGCGCCGCCCCGCGTCGATGCGGTCGTCGTGGTGCGCCACACTGGCCAGGGCGACGTGCAATGGCGACCGGAACGTGATCGCTGGAGTCACGATCTCCTGGGTCAGGCGACCGAGCAACTGCTAGCCGGCGCGCGCAAGGCGGGCCTCGACGTAGCGGACGAGGCCGCTCTGCTGGCGCTCGGCGACCAGGACTTCGTGCGCGCGATCTGGGCCAGCGCTCCACCGGCGGCGCTGGACGCCGAGTTCCCCTGCTTCATCATCTACACCTCAGGCTCGACCGGCAAACCCAAGGGCGTCGTCCACGTCCACGGCGGCTGGCTTTCTGGCATCATCGAGACCTTGCGCATCGCTTTCGACGCGCGGCCAGGCGACGTCCTCTATGTCGTGGCCGATCCAGGCTGGATCACCGGCCAGAGCTACATGATCGCCGGCGCCCTCGCCTCCGGGGTCACCAGCATTCTCGCGGAAGGCGCGCCGCTGTTCCCTTCGGCCGGTCGCTTCGCCGCGACCATCGCCCGCTATGGCGTCCAAATCTTCAAGGCAGGCGTCACGTTCCTGAAGGCGGTGATGCAGGACGAACAGAACGCCGAGGACGTCCGGGCCTATGACCTTTCAGGCCTGCGCGTCGCCACCTTCTGCGCCGAGCCCACCTCGCCCTCCGTGCAACAGTTCGGCATGGAGTTGGTCACCCCCTGGTACATCAACTCCTATTGGGCGACCGAACACGGCGGCATTGTCTGGAGCCACTTCTTCGGCAATCCCGATTTTCCGCTCCGCGCCGACGCCCACGCCTGGCCCCTGCCGTGGATCGAGGGAGAGGTGTGGGTCGCAGAAGCGGAAACGCCGGAGGGGAAGGCGATCGCCCGCCCTGCGGATCCCGGCGAAAAAGGTGAAGTCGTCATCGCCGCGCCGTACCCCTACCTCGCCCGGACGATCTGGGGCGACGTTTCCAACTTTCACGTCGAGGGCACACGGATCGCCACCGCCTGGAAGGGTGATGCAAAGCGCTTCGGCGAAACCTACTGGAATCGCTGGCAAGGCCGCCTCGCCTATACCCAGGGCGATTTCGCCATCTGTCACGAGGACGGCAGCTTCTCCTTCCATGGCCGCAGCGATGACGTGATCAATGTTTCCGGCCATAGGCTGGGCACCGAGGAGATCGAGGGCGCGATCCTGCGCGATCGCCAGATCAACCCGGACTCCCCGGTCGGCAACGTTATTGTGGTCGGCGCGGCCCATCGCGAGAGCGGTCTGACTCCGATCGCTTTCGTTCGTCCCGTCGCGGGCAGACGGCTCGGGCCGGACGACCATCGCCGCCTCACCGAACTGGTCCGACAGGAGAAGGGCGCGACGGCGGCGCCTTCCGCGTTCATCGAGGTCTCGCAATTTCCGGAGACACGCAGCGGCAAATATATGCGCCGAATGGTGCGCGCCATTGTCGAGGGCGCGCCGATCGGCGACACCTCGACCTTGCGCAATCCCGAGGCGCTCGAAGAAATCGCCAGCGCCGTCGAGACTTGGCGCAACCGTCACCGGCTCGGCGAGGACCAGAAGCGCTTCGAGTATTTTCGCTACTTCCGCGTCCAGTATCACGGGCCTGAACAAGGCCCGCGGATCGCGGCTGTCACCTTCAGCAACCCCCCGGTCAATGCGCTCAATGAGCGGGCGCTCGACGAGCTGAACACGGTGGTCGACCACCTCTCGCGGCGCGAGGACATCGGCGCGGTCGTGTTCACGGGCGAGGGCGCCACCTTCGTCGCCGGCGCCGATATTCGGCAGATCCTGGAGGACGTCCACGGGGTCGAGGACGCCTTGCCGCTCCCCAACAACGCCCACCTTGCATTCCGCAAGATCGAGCGCATGACGAAGCCCGCCATCGCGGCGGTCAATGGGGCGGCGCTCGGAGGCGGCTGCGAGTTCGCCCTGGCCTGCCACTACCGCCTGGCCGAGCCTACCGCCACCTTCGGCCAGCCGGAGATCCGCCTGAACCTGTTGCCGGGCTACGGTGGGACGCAGCGGCTGCCGCGTCTGCTTGCCGACCGACGCGGGGCCCAGGGCCTCGAAGACGCATTGTCCTTGATCCTGAGCGGCCGTTCCCTGACCGCATCGGAGGCGACCACGGTTGGCCTGGTGGATGCGGTCGCCGACTCTTCCACGGGCGTCCTCGGCGCGGCCGTGGAACTCGCCGTGGCGGCGGCGCGCGGCGAGGGGCCGGCCGCTGAGGCCTGGCGCGGACGCCGGGAGGCCCTCGCCCGCTGGAATGGCCCCGGCGCGCCGGACATCCGGCCAGCGGTCGAGAGCGAGGATACGATTCGCCTCATGCGCCAGGCGCGGTCCGTCGGGCGCGAGGCGGCCGCGGAGCGTGCGATCGAGGCGGTGATGTTCGGCTGGCGCGAGGGATTGGACGCCGGCCTCGAGCACGAAGCTCAACTGTTCGCACAGGCGGCCGCCGATCCGGAGGGGGGCAAGCGCGGCATCCGGGACTTCCTCGATCGCAAGAGCGCACCCTTGCCGACGCGGCGTTGGTTCGAGCCGACCCCGGAAGAGCGTGCGCGGCTTCTCGCCGACGGTCGGCTGCTGCCCGTGGGCTCGCCCTTCTTCCCAGGTTTCACGCCCATCCCCAGTCACCAATATGCCTTCGCCGTCACTCGGGATCCCGAGGCGGGCGGGCCTCAACACGACGTGCCGGAGAAGGCGGAGCGAGAGGTGATCGTCCCGGTGGACGAGCCCGGGCCCACCGAGGCCCTGGTCTATGTGCTGGCCTCGGAGGTGAATTTCAACGACATCTGGGGGATCACCGGAATCCCGGTTTCTCCGTTCGACAACCATGATCTGGACTACCAGGTCACAGGATCGGGGGGCGTGGCCCTCGTGGCGGCCCTGGGCTCCGAACTTCGTCGGGAGGGCCGGCTCGCCGTCGGGGACCTCGTGACCATCTACGCCGGCCAGACGGACCTGCTCTCGCCGCTTGCCGGACGCGATCCAATGTTCGTCAACTTCGCCATCCAAGGCTATGAGACGGATACGGGCAGCCACCAACAGTTCCTGCTCGTCCAGGGTCCCCAGTTGAACCCCGCACCGTCGGACATGCCGCTCGAGGCGGCCGGCGCCTACACGCTCAACCTCGGCACGATCGTTCGCGCCCTCTTCACCACATTGCGGATCGAGGCCGGCCGGCTGTTGTTCGTGGAAGGCGCGGCGACCGGCACCGGTCTGGACGCGCTCAAATCTGCCGCGCGAAGCGGCCTGGACGTCGTCGGCCTGGTGTCCAGCGAAGAGCGTGGGGCCTTCATCAAGACCCAGGGCGCAAAGGCTGTTCTCAACCGGCGCGACCCTGCCTTCGCCGATCTGTTTACCGCGGTGCCTGACGATGCCGAGGCGGCGCGCGCCTGGGAGGCGGCCGGTGAGCCCCTGCTGGAGGCCTGCCGCGTCCAGACCGGCGGGCGGCTGCCGCACTATGTCGTTTCCCACGCGGGCGAGACGGCGTTCCCGCGCTCGTTCCAGCTCATGGAGCCTGGGGGGACCTTGGCCTTCTTCGGCGCGTCCAGCGGCTACTGGTTCAGCTTCAGGGGAAAGTCCGGCGCGGCCGCGCCGCGCGAAATGCTGCGCCGCGCCCAGCTGCGGCCAGGCGAGTCCGTGCTGATTTACTACGGCGTTGACGACGCGGGCGAACTGATCGATGAGGTCGGATTGGAGATGATCGAGGCAGCGCGCGCGGCGGGCGCGCGGATCGTTGTCGCGACTCTTGTCAACGGCCAGCGGGAATTCGTTCAGTCGTTGGGGTTCGGCGACAGCGTTCGAGGCGTGGTCACCATCGAGGAGCTTCGACGCCGTGACGGCGACGACTTCGAATGGCCCGCCTTCCTGCCGCGCATGCCCGACGCGAGGCGGGAGGCGGCGGCGTTCAAGGAGACCGTCCGCGCGTTCCAGGAGCGCACGACCAAGCCCTTTGGCGCGGCCGTAGGCCGTGTGCTGCGATCGGCCGACAACCCTCGCGGCGCCCCGGACGTCATCCTTGAGCGCGCCGGTCACGATGTGCTGGGTGTTTCCACGGCCCTGGTCAAGCCATTCACCGGCCGCATCGTCTATGCGGAAGACATGTCGGACCGGCGCTTCACCTTCTATGCGCCGCAGGTTTGGACACGGCAGCGACGTATCCTCATGCCCACCGCGACCATCGCCGGCACCCACCTCTGCAACGCCTATGAGGTGGCGTGGATGAACGAGATGCTGGCCGCGGGGCTGCTCGACGCCACCGAGCCGACCGTCGTGCCCTGGGAAGGTCTCCCGCAGGCCCACCAGGCGATGTGGGAGAACCGGCACCAGGGCGCGACCTATGTCTGTAACCACGCCTTGCCCGCGGTGGGACTGCGTTCACGTCGCGAACTCTTCGAAGCCTGGGCCGCCGCCCGGCCGAACTCATTGGAGATAAGCCATGACTGATAGCGTCGAACTGAACCTCGCGCCCATTGGCAAGGGCGCCGATAACGTGGTCGGCTCAGGCCGGCTTGTGGGAAAGGTGGCGCTCGTCACCGGCGCCGCGGGAAACTTCGGTAGCCACATTGTCCTGCGGTTCCTCCGTGAGGGCGCGCGCGTCGTGCTTACCGGCCGCAACCTGGACAATCTAAACGCGGCGCGCGTGCGTTTGACCGAGGCAGCCGGCGTACCCGAGAACGCCGCGATCGCATTGCGCATGGACGGCGCGGATCCAACCGACGTGCGCGCGGCCATTGCCGATACGCTGGACCGTTTTGGTCGTCTCGACGTGGTCGTCAACAATGCCGGATCGGCGGGGCCGAAGCGGCGGCTGGCGGATGTGCCGATCTCCCGCCGCGAGTTAGGCGGCGAGACGGAAACCGTGGGCGACGCCGCGCGTAACATCCTGGCGGTGCCTTGGAACGTGGCGCGCGCAGCCGCCCCGTACCTCAAGCCCGGCGCGTCAATCATCAACGTCTCGACGATTTTTTCGCGCACCGAGTACTTCGGCCGAACGGGCTATGTCGTGCCCAAGGCGGCGATGAATGCCCTCTCTCGACGTCTGGCCGCCGAGTTCGGCGCACACGGCGTGAGGGTGAACACCGTTTTTCCGGGTCCTATCGAGAGCGAGCGCATCCGCACGGTCTTTTCCGCGATGGATCGACTTCGGGAACAGGCGGAGGGAGCCACCGCCGCCGATTTCTTCCGGCGTATGACGCTGGCCCGCGCATTTGGCGACGGGCCGCCAGAACACACCTTCCCGCTCGTCACCGATGTGGTCAACGCCATACTCTTTCTGGCCAGCGATGAGTCGGGCTCCATAAACGGCCAGGACATCGAGGTCACGCACGGCCTGGAAACACCGGCGGACTCAAGCGCCATGATCCTCGACCGGCCGGGGCTTCGAACCGTAGACGGGGCGGGGACCCACGTGCTCATCGTCGCTGGCGACGACCTTCAGGACGCCCTCGCCGTGGCCCGTATCCAGGCCGCTTGCGGCGCCAAGGTGATCTTCGGCGCCACGAGCGGCGCGCATCTGCACGCGTCACTGCAAAGCCTGCGCAGCGACGATGACAAGGCGCAGATCGTTCCCGTGCTCGCCGACCGCACCAGCCCCGAGACCATTGCCGCTGTCCTTCGTGACCATGGCGGCGAAGGCCGTCTGAACTCAGCCATCATCTTCCCAGCCATGCGCCGGCGCGAGCTCAGCGGGCCCCTACGCGAGGCGCTCGATTCCGACGTGGACGCCTTCATCGACCGCGAACTTGTGGGAGCGGTAACCGTGGCGCGCGAGCTGACGCGCTTTTGGAAGGGGTGCGAGGGACTCGACCGTACGCCACGCGCCGTCTTCCTTACCCACGGAGATGACGGGCACGGCAATGCGTACGCCGAACTTCTGCGGGCGGCGGTGGGCCAGCTCGCGCGTATCTGGCGCGACGAAAGCGCCCATGAGGCCTCCCTCGGTCATCGGGGACATTCCGAATGGGTCCACCAGGTCGTCCGCTATACCAACACCGAGCCGGAAGGCCTTGCCTTCGCGGGTGGTGAGGCCGCTCGCTTGATCTTCAAGGATCGCCGGGCGGTGCCGATCGACCTGGTCCTGCCGCCGTCCCTCAGCGAAGCCACCGGCGCGCGGCGCAGCGCGCTTGGATGGACTGAAAACCTGCTCGGCCTGCACAAGGGCAAGGTCGCCCTGATTACCGGCGGCTCCTCGGGCATCGGCGGCCAGATCGCCCGGTTGCTGGCGATTGCGGGCGCGCGCGTGATGCTGGTTGCCCGCGGTGTTGAACAGCTCCAGGAGACGCGTGACCGTATCGTTGAGGAACTCGAAAGCAGTGGTTATTCCGGCGGCCGCCGGCGCGTACAGATCCTCGCCGGAGTGGACGTAGCGGATCTTGCCTCGGTCGAGCATGCCGCTACGGTGACCCTCAAGACCTTCGGCCACGTCGACTATCTCATAAACTGCGCGGGCATCGCCGGCGCCGAGGAAATGGTCGTCGACATGCCGTTGGACGCCTGGCGGCGTACGCTGGACGCCAATCTCATCTCAAACTATGCTCTGATTCAACGCTTGGCGCACCATATGAAGCAGCGTGGCGCGGGCTATGTCATCAACGTCTCGTCCTATTTTGGGGGCGAGCGCTATGTCTCGATCCCCTATCCGAACCGTTCCGACTACGCGACGTCGAAGGCAGGACAGCGGGCGATGGCGGAAAATCTCGCCCGCTTCCTCGGGCCGGAGATCCAGATCAACGCGCTCTCGCCCGGACCGGTGGAGGGCGAGCGCCTTCGCGGCGCTAGCGGCAAATCCGGCCTCTATGCGCGGCGGGCGCGCCTGATCATGGAACGGCGGCGGCTGGGCGCGGTCCACGCCCTGCTCGTCAAGGCGTCCCGCGAGGGCGCCGCCGTTGGGCCGCTGCTCGAGCGTTTGGCCGAAAACCGCATCGCCGACCTCGCCACGGATTCAGCCGCGCCAAACTCCGTGCGGGAAGCGCTGCAGCGGCTGTCGGCGGAGGGCAAGGAAGGCGCCAGTTGCGGAGAATACCTGCTCACGCCGGTCATTGCCGAGAAGCTGATCTCGCGGCTTTCGCGCGCCGGCCTGTTCCTGGCGGAAGCGGACAAGGGCGCGCGGTTCAGCGAGGCCTGGCTCAAGGGCATTGTCCCCCCGCCCGAGCCCTTCATGCCGCCGACCGCCGTATCCAAAGAGGCGGAACGTATCCGCGGGAGCGTGATCTCGCAGCTGCATCTGCAGCGCATGCCCACCGAACTGGAGGTGGCGCAGGCCACCGTCTTCTACCTCGCCGACCGGGCCGTCTCGGGCGAGAGCTTCCAGCCCTCGGGCGGACTTTCGGTCGAACGCTCCAGCACCGAGCGGGAGCTCTTCGGGGGCACTCGGCACGAACGCATCGAGGCGCTCGAGGGGCGAACCGTTTGGCTGGTTGGCGAGCATCTGACTACGCATCTCGCCCAGGCCGCGACCACGTTCGTGGCCGAAGGGAAAGTCGCCCAGGTCGTCCTCGTGACCCGCTCCGAGGCGGGCGCCGCCGCGGTGCTGGAAGTGGCGGGGCCGGAAGTGGCCGCCGTCAGCCGTACGATCGTCGCTGGAGACGATCTAGAGGGCGCATTGGCGCGCGCTCTAGACGAGGGCGGCGCGAGCCCGGCCACGGTCATCTGCACGCCGTTCGATCCCCTGCCCGACGCCATTTTTGATCCGACCTCCGAACAGCAACCTCTGGACACCGCCGGCTTCCGCCAGCTTGTGGAGGCGAACCTGACCCACCACTTCCGCGTCGCTGCCCGGGCGGCCCTGTTTGACGATGTGCAACTCGTCTTGGTGGCGCCGGACGTGCCCGCCGGCGGAAGCGCCGAGGCCTTCGCCCTGGCCAATTTCGTCAAGACGACCCTGCACTCGTTCACGGGGACCCTCGCCGTGGAGTGCGAGCGGATCGTCAACAATGCGGTGGTAAACCAAATCAACCTCACACGCCGCGTGCGCAGCGAGGAGCCAGCGAACCAAGCCGAAACTGAGGAGGAGGTTGCCAGGTTCGGGCGTGCGGTCCTGCTTGCCGGCGCCCCCATTCCACATCTTGAGGACAGCCGGTACCGCTCACGAATTTATCGCGGCATGGCCATCACTGTGTGAGGACGGACGGCGTCGTCCTGATGACGGCAACCGTCGGCTCGGAACTGATCATTGGATCGGCCAAGCTGTGGCGCGGCCGGGCGCGACACAGCTTGCAAGGACCGAAGGCCTGCTCGCAAGTTCAGATGCGGCTGGGAACCAGTCTCACCGGATCTCGGATGTGAACAAAAGGGGCCAAGAAGCAGGGCCTGACACGTTCCCCTGGACATCTAGGAGCATTTCCAGATGATCGATGCACTTCGTTGTATAATGCTTGATTTTGATGGAACGATTGCCGAAACGGAACGCTTCGGACAACGCGTGGCGTACAATCGTGCGTTCTCTGAGCTTGGACTGGAGTGGAATTGGAGTGAAGAGATCTATGGCGATCTTCTTAGTGTAGCCGGGGGAAAGGAGCGCTTGCTCTACTACCTCGAACGCTATCATCCGGAGCGGCTTTCCGATGCGTCAACCCCAGACCTTATCATCGAGATTCACCGTGCGAAGATCAAACACTTCGCGTGAATCGCACCGACGATACCCTTTCGCCCCGGCTTGTTGCGGCTCGCGCGGGAAGCAAATGTCGCCGGAATCAAGGTAGCGATCGCAACGACGGCTTCGAAACACGGCGTGGAAGCTCTATTGGCTCAAGATCCGATATTGCCGAGCATGATCACGCTGATCGCAGCCAATGAAGCGGTAGAAAAGAAGAAGCCAGCGCCTGACGTCTATCTTTGGGCGCTCGACCGCCTGGCGCTTGGCGCCGCTGAGTGCGTAGCAATCGAAGATTCGAATGTTGGCCTCCGCGCGGCGCTCGCCGCTGGACTGCCGACGATCGTTACGGTGAGCGACTACACCGCTGACGATGATTTTACCGGCGCAAGCGCCGTCCTTACTTGCCTGGGTGCGGACGACCAACCAGCTTTGTCTCTTCATGGTCCCCGACCTGGGGCTGGAAGAGTTGACCTGCCGTTTCTCAGAACAGTCCAGGAGGGAGCCGTCGCCGCAACCCACCCGTCTCGCATTCGACGAGCGCCAGCGCTTGATGTCCATATGCGGCGGACACGTTCCACGGCCAATTCCGCGCGAGCTGAACACCAGCCGTGAAGGCTGGAGACATAGTTGCTGACGAAATCGAGCGTGACGGCGCCGCCCCGGCCGGTGGCGAGCGAGGCCATGCCTCAGGCGACGATCGATCCGGCGTTGCCGATGGAAAAACCGATCAGTACGGCGTCGCCCCCCGTCTTGATGCTTCCGTTGTTGGCGACCTCGCCGGCGCCCGATCCGATGAATGTCTGGTCGCCGCCCGCCATGAAATGCTAGTTGGTCAGATCAAGAGTCGAGGCGATGAAGCTGCCGCCGGCCACCACCTTGCCCGCGCCATCGACGACCACCCCGGCGGATTGACCAGATACAGCGAGCCGGTCGCATTCAATTGCCCCGCGATCGACGAAGGGGCGCCGCCGCTCACGCGATTGAGCGTGATGCCGCCGCCGTTGTTGAAGTCAACCTGGCCGCCGGCGCCGATCGAAAAACTCCGCCAGTCGATGATCGCGGAACAGGTGATGACTTGACTGCCACTGGGCAGGACCGGGGCTTGCTGCACCAGTGCGAAACCATGCACGGCCAATGCCATTATAGATGCCAAACGCGCTCAAGGTCTGGACATATCATGCCGTTTTTTTCGGAAGTCCGGGGTTCGATTCCCCACGGCTCCACCAGGAATGATCTCCAGGGAGAAGTGGGATGAATGCCGCCCTGAACCGCCGGCAGTGGGTGTCGGGCGCCAGCGCTCTCCTGGGCGCTTCACTGTCCATCGGGGCCGCCGCTTCAGGCGCCTTCGCTCAACCAACAATGCAGACACAGGCGTTCGACTACCTGTTCTTTGATTTTTCCTCAGGCGTGCCGCCCTACACACGGCCCGCCATAGCGCTCGGCCCGATGATCGGCGAAGCTTTGAGCGGCACGCAAGGCAAGCGGCTGGGCCTGTTCACGCCGCAGATCGGTTGGACCAGTGCACAGGCCGCTGTCCTGCTTTCCTGGCGGGGCGGCGACACCGGCCGCTCCGCCGCCTTGGCCAA
>JANYFU010000243.1 GCA_025359665.1 Caulobacteraceae bacterium | reverse complement strand
GCCGCCGGCGGCGTGATCACCCGGGGTATTTTCAGCTTTCCCGGCGGTCGCCGGTTCCACTTCCGTGACCCGTCCGGCAATGAGCTGGGTGTATGGTCGCTCTGACGCAAACCTATCGGGCCATGGCCTACAACAACGCCTGGGCCAACCATCGGCTGCTTACCGCCTGCGCGGCGCTGGACGACGCGGCTTTCCAGGCGCCGCGCGTCGGGTTTTTCCCCAGCCTCGCGGCGACGCTGAATCATATTCTGATCGTCGACTGGTTCTATGTCGATGCGCTCGAAGGCGGGTCGCTGGGGCCAGCGGCCTGGGCCGATGAAATGCCGTTTCCCCACCTCGGCGCTCTGCACGCCCAGCAGCGGGCGGTGGATGATCGGCTGATCGCGGTCTGCGAAGCCCTGACCGATCAGGCGCTGGGCGAGGTCGTGCGGGTCCATCGCGGTGAGCTGACCCAGATCGAACGCCGCGACCGCTTGCTGTTGCATCTGTTCGAGCATCAGATTCATCATCGCGGTCAGGCCCACGGCATGCTCTCAAGCACGTCGGTCGCGCCGCCGCAGCTGGATGAGTTCTTCTCGGAGGGCGAAGCGCCGCTTCGCGCCGGAGAGTTCGCTCAGCTGGGCTGGACCGAAGAGATGGTGTGGAGAGACGGACCCTGACCTTGCCCAATGATATTCGATCGGGCGATCGCGTGGCGGGCGAGTCTTTCGCCTCGCGCTCGACGGTGTGGGGCGCGCACGGCGCGGCCGCGACCGCCCATCCCCTCGCCAGCCTGATCGCCATCGATATCCTGCGCGCCGGCGGCTCGGCCGTTGACGCCGCGATCGCCGCCAACGCCGCCCTGGGGTTTCTCGAGCCGATTGCCTGCGGGGTTGGCGGCGACGCCTTCGCCATGATCTGGGACCCGAAGGTGGGCAAGCTGGCGGGGCTGAATGGGTCGGGCCGCTCACCTCGGTCCCTTAGCCTCGAAACCCAGCGCGAGCGGGCGCGGGGTGGATTCATACGTCCGGTCGGGGCGGTCACCGTCTCGACGCCGGGCGCTGTCGATGCCTGGTGGGAACTGCACCAGAAATACGGCCGATTGCCCTGGGCCGACTTGTTCGTACCGGCCATCGAGCTGGCCGCGCGCGGCGCGCCGGTAGCCCAGACCGTGGCCCACTATCTGGGTGTCTCCCTGCGCGGCTTCGCCAAGCTCGGCAGGGGCATTGAGGAGATCGACAACGCTCAGGCCATCTGGGCGCCGTGCGGCTCGACCCCCACCGAGGGAGAGGTATTCGCCAACCCGGCCCTGGCGCGAACCTATCGGCTGATCGCGGCCGGCGGTCGGGAAGCCTACTATGAAGGCGAGATCGCCGAGACCATCGACGCCTATTTCCGGCGCATTGGCGGCTGGCTCTCCAAGGCCGATCTCTCCGCCCACCACGCCGAATGGGTCGAGCCGTGCTCGGCGAACTATCGCGGCGTCGATGTCTGGGCGCTGCCGCCCAACAGCCAGGGTCTCTCGACCCTGCAGATTCTCAACATCCTGGAAAACTTCGACCTGCGCGGCGCGGGTTTCCAGACCGCCGCCAGCTTGCATCTGCAGATCGAGGCCAAGCGCCTGGCGTTCGAGGACCGCGCCCGCCGCTTCGCCGATCCCGACTTCGCCGACATCCCGATCGACTGGCTGATCTCCAAGCCCTACGCCGCCGAACGCGCGGCTCTGATCCGGCCCGATGCGATACTGGAGCGGGTGTTTCCGGGCGAGGCTCCCGGCCACGGTGACACCACCTATCTCTGCGTCGCCGACAAGGACGGGATGATGGTCTCGCTGATCCAGTCCAACTTCCGGGGCATGGGTTCGGGCCTCTGTCCCGACGGCCTTGGCTTCATGTTCCAGAACCGCGGCGAGCTGTTCAGCCTGCGCGATGGCGACGCCAACCTCTACGCCCCGGGCAAGCGGCCGTTCCAGACCATCATTCCGGGTTTCGCCACCCGGGGCGGCGAGCCTTGGCTGGCCTTCGGGGTGATGGGCGGTGACATGCAGCCCCAGGGCCAGGCTCAGATGATCCTGAATCTGGTGGACTACGACTTGGGCCTCCAGGCGGCCGGCGACGCGCCCCGCTGGCGCCATGAGGGCTCGTCCGAGCCGACCGGCGCGCCAGGCCAGGGGGTTGGAAGGGTGCATCTCGAATCCGGCGTGCCCGAGGCGGCGCGGCGTGGCCTTGCCGATCTCGGCTGGACCTTCGGCCCCTCGGATGGCGGTTTCGGCGGCTATCAGGCCATTCAGCACTGGCCCGGCCGTTACGCCGCCGCTAGCGAAATGCGCAAGGATGGGGCCGCGCTGGCTTACTGAAACGAGGCCTGTTGGAGTGGAGGGACCATGATCTGGGACGAGGTCCGCGCGATCGCTTTGTCTTTTCCGGGCGTGGAGGAGTCCACGTCCTATGGAACGCCGTCCTTCAAGGTGAAGGGCAAGTTCCTCACGCGCCTGCGGGCCGAGGACAACAGTCTGGTCCTGGTGGATGTGACTTTCGATGAGCGCGAGATGCTGATCGAGGCCGAGCCCGCCGTTTTCCACACCACGCCGCACTATAAGGACTATCCCTCGGTGCTGGCGCGGCTTGAGGGTGTCGATCCGGGTTCGGTGCGCAATTTCCTGGAACGGCGCTGGCGCAATGTCGCGCCGAAGCGGGCGGTGAAGGCGTTCGACGAGAGCCGCTAGAATTCGTCGTCGATGATGCTTTTGAAATGGTCCATCACCTCGGCTATCCGCTCCTCGGCCGGCATATCCGCCAGCGGATCAACGGGCGCGGGGGCGACCGCAACGGTGAGGCGGGCCACCAGCCCGCCGTTCTGGACCAGGACCAATTCCTCCCCCGCGTCGAGCCGGCTGAGAATTTGCGCCACGCGGGGCGGAAGGTCGTCGAGATCAATCTGTTTCATGGCTTGTGGAGAGTAGCGTCAAGCGCCGCCCCGTGACAGGCCGCCGATGCGCGCCTAGGAACGCCCGATGGCCTACCGCAGTCTGCGCGACTTCATCGCCGCCCTGGAATCCAAGGGTGAACTGGTCCGGGTGACCGAGCCGGTGTCCTCGGTGCTGGAGATCACCGAGATCTGCACCCGGCTGCTGGCCACCGGCGGGCCGGCGGTGCTGTTCGAACATGTGATCCGCGCCGATGGTCAGCGCTCCACCATGCCGGTTCTGGCCAATCTGTTCGGCACGGTCAGGCGCGTGGCCATGGGCGTCACCCTGGAAGGCAAGGACCGGGAGACGGCCGGCGACCTGCGCGAGGTGGGCGAATTGCTGGCCTTCCTGCGCAGCCCCGAACCGCCGCGGGGTCTGAAGGAGGCCTTCGACCTGTTGCCCCTGGCCCGCGCGGTGATGGGCATGCGGCCTCAGGTGGTCAGCCGCGCGCCGGTGCAGGAGGTGGTGCTGACCGGCGACGATATTGACCTGTCGAAACTGCCTGTTCAGACCTGCTGGCCGGGCGAGCCGGCGCCGCTGATCACCTGGCCGCTGGTGGTGACCAAGGGGCCATCGACCACGCGCGAGGACGACTACAACCTCGGCATCTACCGGATGCAGGT
>JANYFU010000241.1 GCA_025359665.1 Caulobacteraceae bacterium | reverse complement strand
TGCCCACACTTCGGGCGCATTCGCAAAGTCGAACGCGAGCCCATCGCGCTTCGTCTTTCGCCGCACCACGCCCCTTCGGACCGCACCACGCGCAAAAGGTTCCGCGCCGCTGCGCCTTGCGCTCCTTGCGTTTCGCGCGGGATTTTGTAGCTTCCCCCGCGAGCCACCGGTTCTTCGGGCGTCGTCTAATGGCAGGACAGCGGATTTTGATTCCGCTTATCAAGGTTCGAATCCTTGCGCCCGAGCAGACTTAGAAAACCAAGGTGAGGCCCACGTAAGCGGAACCCAGGTGCCCCCTGCTGGGGGCCGAATGGGAGGCTGCAATCCGACATCGGCGGAGGATCTCTTCCCCAACCAGCACAGGCTGGAGGCCGAAAGCAGATCGGAGGTTCGAAGGAAAAGCGCCGAGGGGGAGATCCGCGCTCAGCGAGGCTCTGGGGGTGCCGTCCATCGTCCTTCTCGCCACCGACTTCTCCTCCCTCTCGGATTACGCGATGGGGGTTGCGGCGAGAACGCACGGCGCGGGAGCTCCGCGCTCCACATCGTGCACGTGCTCCTCTCGGACGAAGGAGAGGCAAGCCTGGCCGCCGCGCAAAGGCGGCTTCACGCCCTGCGCGACACGCTGACCCAGCGCTTCGGCGAGGAGTTGACCGTCACAATTCACGTCGGTGTCGGGCCCCACGCCTCCACCATCGCCAAGCTCGCGCAGACGATAGACGCCGACGTCCTCATCGTGGGGACGCACGGAACCCACAGGCGCGCCGTCCTGGGCTCGGTCGCCGAGGCGCTCGTCCGCTCGGCGCCATGCACGGTGGTGGTCGCGCGTCCCAAAATGGCCACCTGACCCGTTTGCATCCGCCTCACCTGCGATGTCATCGCCACGCGGCGAAGGTCACGCGATCTGGCGAACGTTGACGTTCTGCGCGGCCATCGGCGCGGGGAACTCGGCGAGGTCATTCTTGAGCACCTTATTGGCGTCGAAGTAGACCTGCCAATAGTGATCCGTGTGGCAGTAGGGACGCACCGCGAGGACGGGTCCGACGAGGTTGAATTCGAGGATCTCGACGTCGGGCTTCGGCACCTTGACCACGTTGGGGATTGCGGCGAGCTTCGTCTGGAGAAGGGCGATCGCGGCGTTCACGTCCGCGGCGCCCGAGAGCTGCGCTTTTAGGTCGACCCGTCGGAACTCATTTGCGCTGAAGTTCACGATCGTGTCGCCCAAGATCTTGTTGTTCCCGATCGTCGTATGGAGATTCTCCGGCGTATCGATGACGGTGGCGAACAGGCCCACCTCCTTCACGGT
Organism: Caulobacteraceae bacterium; assembly: GCA_025359665.1. Classification (GTDB taxonomy): domain Bacteria; phylum Pseudomonadota; class Alphaproteobacteria; order Caulobacterales; family Caulobacteraceae; genus Acaudatibacter. The sequence continues at coordinate 970 of JANYFU010000241.1, read as the reverse complement.
ACCTGTGATGCCCCCGACCGTGACGAAGTCACCCGTCTTGAAGGGGCGGAGGACGATGAGGAACGCACCCGCAGCGAAGTTGGCGAGGAGGCCAGACCACGCCATCCCGATCGCGATCCCCGCCGCAGCGAACAACGCGGCGAACGTCGTGGTTTCCACACCGAAGTATCCGAGAATGCCGACCACCAAGATGATGTTCAGGGTCACATTCACGATCGAGGCCGCGTAGCGGAGCAGTGTCGGATCCACCCTCTGCCTGCCAAGCGCGGTCTGGACGAGCCGCAAGACCGTCTTTATCAGCCACCGGCCGACGATCCAGAAGACGAAGGCGGCGACCACCTTTAACGCGACGGCCGTTAGGGTGGTGAGGAACGTATCTCGAAGTCTGCCAAGATCCATAGCCAAGGGGCGTATCAGGTATCTGGGCTCGAGGTGGCTCATCTTCGGCGACGCCGCACCGGTCAGGTTCCGGTGAGCGCGTCTTATCCGAGACGTTCGAGGGCGACTCCGAATCAAATGATTCAAAGTTGGAATACCAGTACGCGGAACCCGCACCGCCCATGTTGCAGTATGGGTCGGAGCAGTTCGTACAGCCCGAGGTGTTCAGGAGGAGCGCGGTGACGTCCACGCGCTCGCCGAGGAGCGACGGACCGTTGGCCACCCGCATGTCGCCCCCGCGGCGTGCGTCTGAGAACGGTTCCCCGCGGCGACGGGGCCGACGGTGGCATCGCTGGATGGTGCTCGCCGCGGTACACCTCTGACCCTGATCCGGCGACGCTTTCAGACGTCCGCGATGTCACCCACGCAGCTCGCAGCCAACAGCGAGTCGGCGCCGTCGTGGTGCTCGACCCAGGTGAGCGCCTCCTTGCCAGTCGCGAGGGCCTCGGCCCACTTCCCCTCTCCGTAAAGCATGGAGCCACGCGTCCGGAGCAAATGCCCCCGTTCGTGCTCTGCAGCGGGGGACCGCCGA
>JANYFU010000116.1 GCA_025359665.1 Caulobacteraceae bacterium | reverse complement strand
CTGATCACCGTCAAGGACATGGAAAAGGCCGAGGCCCATCCCAACGCCGCCAAGGATTCCAAAGGACGGCTGCTGGTCGGCGCCGCCTCCACGGTCGGCGACGCCGGGTTCGAGCGGTCGATGGCCCTGATCGACGCCGGCGTGGACGTGGTGGTGATCGACACCGCCCATGGCCATTCCAGCCAGGTCGGCATGGCCGTTCGGCGGTTATCGCGCGAAAGCAACCGCGTCCAGATCGTCGCCGGCAATGTCGCCACCTACGACGGCGCGCGGGCCCTGATCGACGCCGGCGCCGACGCCATCAAGGTCGGCATCGGCCCGGGCTCGATCTGCACGACCCGGATCGTCGCCGGCGTCGGCGTGCCGCAGTTTACCGCGGTGGCCGAGGCGGTGCGGGCGGCGGCGTCTTCTGGCGTGCCGATCATCGCCGACGGCGGGATCCGCTATTCGGGCGATCTGGCCAAGGCCATCGGCGTGGGCGCCTCCACCGCGATGATGGGATCGATGTTCGCCGGCACCGACGAGTCGCCCGGCGAAGTGTTCCTCTATCAGGGCCGCTCCTACAAATCCTATCGCGGCATGGGCTCGCTGGGGGCGATGGCGAGGGGTTCGGCCGACCGCTACTTCCAGAAGGAGGTCGAGGACACCATGAAGCTGGTGCCCGAGGGGATCGAGGGCCAGACGCCCTATAAGGGTCCGATCCAGCCGGTGATCCACCAGCTGGTCGGCGGCTTGCGCGCCGCCATGGGCTATCTGGGCGCGGCCGATATCCCGGCCTTTCAAGAACGCGCCCGGTTCGTGCGCATCACCGGCGCCGGACATCGGGAAAGCCACGTGCACGATGTGATGATCACGCGCGAGGCGCCCAACTATCCCACCGCGGTCTAGCGATCGTTGCGCGATGGGGGCCGTCTGGCGGCGGCGATCGGGGTTCTGAGCGACATAGCGGGTCGCCATAAGCCCGCCCGGATGGCGCTGAAAAACTGGGGTGAGAGCGCCCGCTACGCTGGAGCCAAGGACCGCGCCTTCGTCTCGGGCCTGGTGCTGGACGTTCTACGCCGCCGCCGATCGCTGGCTTGGCGGATGGGCGAGATCGATTCCGACCGCGCCGCCGCGCTCGCCGCGCTACGCTTCGTATGGGGATGGGACCTCGATCGTTTGGCCGCCGCGGCGGGCGAAGACCATGGCCCCGGCGCTCTTACCGACAACGAACGGGTCCGGCTGGCGGCCAATCGCGGCCTGGACTGCGCTCCGGGGCCCGTCAGGGGCGACTATCCTGATTGGCTCGATGACGCCCTGCGCCGGGTTTTTGGCGAGCGCCGCGTCACCGAGACCGAGGCTTTGGCCGCCCGGGCGCCGACGGATCTAAGGGTGAATACCCTGAAAACGGATAGGGTCCGCGCCCTGAAGGCCCTGGCGCCGTTCAGTCCCGAAACCTCGGACTTCCTGAGTACCGCCATCCGCATCGCCGCCCCCGCCGCCAGCGAGCGGGCCGCGCCGGTTGAAACCGCCCCAGAGTTCGAGAAGGGCTGGTTCGAGGTCCAGGACCTGGGCTCGCAGATCGCCGCCGCCTGCGCCGGCGAGATCGTCGGCAAGCAGGTGCTCGACTATTGCGCCGGCGGCGGGGGCAAGACGTTGAGCCTGGCGGCCGCGATGGCCAACAAGGGCCAGCTCTATGCCTATGACTCCGACCCCCGGCGCCTGACCGAGACGGTGCGGCGATCACAGCGGGCCGGGGTGCGCAACCTGCAGATCCGTTCGCCGATCCACCCTGACCCCTTGGCCGGGCTGGAGGGCCGGATGGATCTGGTGTTCGTCGATGCGCCCTGCACAGGCTCGGGAACCTGGCGACGCCATCCCGACGCCAAATGGCGGCTAAGTCCCGAGCAGCTGGCCCGGCGGATCGAGGAACAGGACGCGGTGCTCGCCGGCGCCGCGCCGTTTGTACGGCCGGGCGGGCGCCTGATCTACGTCACTTGCTCGCTGCTGGCCGAGGAGAACGAGGACCGGATGGCGTCGTTCCTGGCGGCCAATCCCGGGTTCTCGGCCACGCCCGCGATCGGTCCCGTGGACGACTTCCTGACCGCCGAGGGGTTCCTGCGCCTGACGCCGCTGTCGGCCGGAACGGACGGATTTTTCGTGGCGGTTATGCGTAGAGGCGGCTGAGCGCGACTCAGACCGTCTCCGACATCTGGCGCACCGCATTGAACACCACCGGCGGCACCCGTTGGCGGTCGTCGTCCTGGTTGACGGCGATCAGGTCATCAAAGGCGACGTCCGGATCGCGGGTCAGTTCAGCGAGGTGATCGAACCAGGCCAGGCCTTCCGGGTTCATGTCTTCACCCACTTCCGGCATCGCGCCCCAACAGTCCCAGGCCATCATTTCCATCCCCGTCAGCGACGCGGCGTCGCGCGTGACGTTGCCGGCGATGAACCACAGGCCGTGCATGTGCATGATTCCGAACGCAGCCGGGTCCTTCCGTCCAGCGCGACAGGCTCGCCAGGCGATACCGGCGGCGAGGAAGCGGTTAGCCGGCGTGTCCAGCGCGTCGAAGTCCGGATGCAGGCGGCCGGCCTGAAAGTCGTCGATCTGGGCGTCGACCATCACCCAACGTTCCCGCGCGTCGCTCCAGTATTCCGCGACCCAGTGATCGACGAATTTCCCACGCTCGAAATAGGCCCCGAAACCACACCGCGCCCGGGCGGGAACGCCTTGGACGCGCAGGGCCGCGACGGTGAACAGGCTGAAGTCGCGGCAGTTGCCGATCAGCCGATCCTCCAGGGCGCGCGGTTCGGCCAGCGGTCGCGGATCGTGAGCCAGGATCTGGTCCAGCATCGCCGGCAGGGCGCGCAGATGCACTTCGCTTCGGCGCTCGTCCGACAGCGTCTGGCCATACGCTCCCGACCAGTGCTCATGCAGGATCAGGCCCTGCGCCGTCTTCGCCAGAGCGGCGATATCGCGGGGCAGGGCGGCGAGGGCGTCCAGGTGAGGCCCGGGATCGCTCATCCGGCTCTGGCGGCGATAGAAGTCGAGGACGTCTTGGCGCGGTGGCATGAGGCGGGTTCCTTTGAGCCTGGGTCGGCAGTGTCGCGCCAAGCCCGGAAAATTTCCAGCGGCGCTGGAGGATGACCCCGGCCGGATTCTCCCCTATCACTGGGCGATGACAGCCCCCCGCCACGACAAGGTCCTGATCGTCGATTTCGGCAGCCAGGTGACGCAGCTGATCGC
>JANYFU010000228.1 GCA_025359665.1 Caulobacteraceae bacterium | reverse complement strand
TCTCAGGACCTCGCCCAGCCCGGTCCGATCTATCGGATCGTGGGGAAATACCTGCACGACTACGATCCCGCGACCAAGGTCAATGACATCGCCCTGGTCCGCTACGGCCCGGTTGATCCCACCGCGACTCCGCTCAAGCAGACCCAGTCGCCCGATATGCGGCCGATCTCCGTGGCGGGACTGGCTGGCGCGCCGGTCCTGGCTCCCGATCAGCCGGTCGTGGTCACCGGCTGGGGGCGAACGGTGGCCGACGGTCGTCGCGCGGCGGGCGCCACTCTGGTCGATCCCACGCTCCAGATGCTTAACCTGCATGTGCGGGACACGTCCCGCTGCCAACCCTATTTCGCCCAGATCCTGACCAGCGGCATGTTCTGCGCCTCGGGCGACTACTACGGCCAGGACAGCTGTAGCGGGGACAGCGGCGGTCCGGTCTTCCAGATGGTGACCCAGACAAAAGCCGTGCTCGTGGGACTGGTCAGTTTCGGCGCCGCGCTGTGTGGTTCCGCGCCGGGCGTCTACACCAAGGTCGAGGCCCACGCGCCATGGATCGCCGTCACCATGGGCGCGGACAAGGCCAAGCTGTCCCGCTTCAGGTAGGGCGAAGCTTCCCCGGCCGAACCGGCTACGAGCCCGTGCTCGGTGGGCTCGGCGGGCTTGACGTGCCGGTCAGGCCGGGGCCGTGATTGTCTTCCGTGGCGGCTGGCGCTATCGCCGACGCATTGTTGGCCGCGGCGGGCGCCGCCGCCGTGCCGGCGGTGTCGTCGGCCTTCTTCTGGCAGGCCGACAACAGCGTCGCGGTCGCCAGGGCGGCCAGGGCTAAGGCGCTCGCGCGCGGCATCAATTGCATGAGGTGTCCCCCCGGCGAGGCTCAATGCCGCCGTTGGTCGGAAGACTACACCATTCCCAACCGATGCAAGAGTTTTTGGAAGCCCGGTCGCCCGCGCAACGGGTCCAGCAAGGGGTCCGCCGGCGCCTGCAGCAGACCCGCGTCCCGCGCCGCGTAGGCGTGATCGAGCGCGGCGACCGCGCCGTCCAGGTCGCCCGATTGCGCAAGCACCTCCGCCTGTTGATAAAACGTGCCGTCGTCGCCGGGCTTTCTCAAGGCCGCCAGGGCAATGTCGGCGGCCGGGCGATCGCCCCGTCGCAAGGCGACCACCGCGAGGCCCGTCTGCCTCGCCCAATCCAACGGCTCGCGCTGGAACTCCGCGCGCGCTCCCGCCAGGTCCTTGGTCTCGATCAGGCTGGCGCCCAGATAGCTGTGCGCCAGGGGCATGCCCGGCCGCAGGGCGAGAGCGGCGCGCATCGCGACCATGGTCTCGCGGTAGCGTCGTGACAGATAGTAGCCGATGCCGAGGTAGCGGGCGACGCTCGCATTGAGCGGATCGAGCGCCGCGGCCCGCTTCAGCGCCGGCAGTCCCAGATCGCCGCGCCCGATGGCGCTCTCGAAGGATCCATAGCTTTGCAGGATCGATGCGTCGCCCGGACCCAGCCGCAGCGAGTTCTCGAAGGGGATCCGCGCCTCGGCGATGTTCAGGCGCTGGGCATTGGCCGCGCCCAGCGTGGACTGGGCCAGGGCGAGGTCCGGCGCGAGGGCGACGGCGCGCCGCGCCTCCGCCAGGCCCTCTTCGCTCAAAGCCCGGACGGCGTCGCCCTCGGCGAAGGTGTCGGCGATAAACAGCATCAGCCGCGCGCGCATGGCGTGCGCCATGGCGTAGTTGGGATCGGCCGCGAGCGCCGCGCCGATCTCGGTCAGCGCCGCGCGGAAGCTGGCTTCGTCCCCCGCCTTGTTTTGAATCGCCCGCGCCCGCAGGTAGGCGTCCAGCGCCACGGGATTCGTCGTTCCGCCCGCGCTGCTCGCGGCGCCGGCGCCCTTGACGATGCGCACCCGCAGCGCGTCGGCGACCAGACCGGCGATGTCGCCCTGGATCTGGAAGATGTCGCGCATGGGGCGGTCGTAGGTTTGCGCCCATTTCTCCACGCCGGTGTCAGCTTCCACCAGATCGGCGCTCACCCGGACCGTCTGGCCCTGACGCCTCACGCTGCCGTCCAGCAGATAGGCGACTCCCAGGCGCGCGCCGATCTGGGCGCTGCTTTCCCTCGTCCCCTTGAATGTGAAGGCGGAGGTTCTGCCCACGACCTTGATCGTTTCCAGTCTGGTCAGGGCGTTGATCAGTTCCTCGGACAGGCCGTCCGAGAAATAGTCCTGCGAGGGATCGCCGCTGAAGTTGGCGAACGGCAGCACGGCGATGCTATTGTCCGCCACGCGCGCGCCGCTTCCGCAGCTTAGGCCGATCGAACGGCACAGCGGCGCGGGCGCGCCGAACCAGGCCGCCCCGGCCATCACGGCCAGAAGTCCGGCGACAATCGTCAGGGTCGCGGGCCAGGGCCGGCGCCTTCGCGCGGCGGACCGGGCGGGGGCCATTGGTCTTGGCCTCGGTCCGCCCGCCACGATCGCTCTGGCCGTCGCCAGCACATCCATGAAATACGGATCGCGTCGGCCGCCCCGCCAATCCACCAGCTTCAGCGCTTGATCCTGGCCGAAACCGAGAGGCGGCTCGACCTCGTCGATCGCCACCGGCAGGAAGACCCCGCGTCGCTCGGCCCGCGCGGCCTCATCCTGGACGAAATATCCCGCCGGGCCGACCGAGGCCTCGCTCCAGACCACGATCACGCAGGCGGCGGCGTCGAGGTTTGACCGGATGGATTCGCGCCAGGCGGCGCCGCCTTCGATGTGCACGTCCCACCAAACCGTCAGGCCTTCAGCCACGAGGGCGTCCACCAGCGGTTTCACCCGGGCGCGGTCCTCGGACTTGTAGGAGATGAAGATGTCGGTCATCGGGTTCCCCGACGCAGGACTAACGCATTCCCCGTCCGTGGGCCACCAACGCGCGGCTCGCGGAGATTGACTCCATCGCCGGCCATCCCTATACGACCGCGCTCCGCAATTGCCGCCCCTGGACGACGACCGCCATGAAAGTCAGAAGCTCGCTGAAGACGCTGAAGACGCGCCACCGCGACTGCAAACTCGTGCGTCGCAAGGGCCGTATGTATGTGATCAACAAGACCAATCCGCGCTTCAAGGCCCGCCAGGGCTAGACGCTAGGCGCCTCGGGCCAGCCTGAGGAATTCCTGCCGAGTCCGCGCGTCGTCGCGGATCACGCCCGTCAAATGACTTGTCGTCAGGCTTGAGCCCGGCGTGTTGACGCCGCGCAGGGTCATGCAGCTGTGCTCCGCCTCGATCACCACCCCGACACCTTTGGGTTTCAACACCTGGTCGATGGCGCCGGCGATCTCGGCGGTCAGCTTCTCCTGAATCTGCAACCGCCGCGCGAACCCCTGGACGACCCGCGCCAGTTTCGAGATTCCCACCACCCGGTCGGTGGGCAGGTAGCCGACATGGGCGTGGCCGATCACCGGCAGCATGTGATGCTCGCAGAAGCTGATCACCGGAATATCGCGCAGCACCACCAGTTCGTCATAGCCGCCAACCTCCTCGAAGGTGCGTTCCATATAGGCGCGCGGTTCGGTGGCGTAGCCGGAGAACAGCTCGCGATACGAGCGCGCCACCCTGGCCGGGGTCTCCAGCAGGCCCTCCCGATCAGGGTCGTCGCCGGCCCATTCGATCAAGACGCGAACAGCGGCTTCGGCTTCGGATTGGGTGATGGTGCGGCGGGTCATGGCGTCTCCGAGGCCCTCGATGTGCGAGTCTTCTGTGGACAAGGCCGTCGGGGCCATGACTCAGGGATTAGTAAACCTTAGGGTCGCGCCCTCACGCTTTCAATCCAAGGATGGTTTCATGGCCGACGGCGCAGCGGGTCTCGATGCGATAAACACCTCCGCCCAGGGCAAGCTCAAGAGCCTGATCGAGCGGATCGAGCGCCTGGAGGAAGACAAGAAGGCGGTGTCGACCGACCTCAAGGAAGTCTATCTGGAAGCCAAGGGCGAGGGCTTCGATGTCAAGATCGTGCGCAAGGTCGTGCGCCTGCGCGCCCAGGACAAGGCCAAGCGCCAGGAAGAAGAAGCCTTGATCGACCTCTACATCTCGGCCATCGGAGGGTTGTGAAGAGAACGCCGACCGATCCGCGCGTTCAAGCCCGCCGGGCCGCCTTGAACGCTCTCAGACGCGCCCGCCGGACGGCGGATCGCGGAGGCGTGGATTTGTCGGCGTGGGAGGGTGAATTCCTCGGCTCCGTGGAGGAGCGTCTTCAGACCTATGGCCGCGCGTTCGGCGACCCGGAAAAGGGTCCGGCCGGCGCGGCCCTCTCGATCATGCAGACCGTCAAGCTCAAGGAGATCTCCGCCAAGGCCAAGGGCGAGATCCCGAAAGGCCGGCGCGATCTTCGTGGCCGCCGCCGTGACGCAGGAGAGACCCGATGAACGCGCCCACCCCCGATCTCGACGCCGAAGCCCTGCCGCTTTGGAGCCTGGAAGACCTTTACGACGGTCCCGGCGACGCGCGTCTCGAGGCCGATCTCGACGCGGCCCGGCGGACCAACGCCGAACTGGTCGCCCTGAAGGGCGCCTTCCTGGAAGCCCGCGCCGAGCCGGCGAAGCTGGCGGGGCTGATCGGCCGGGGCGTGACGCTGTTCGAGGAAGCGACCAATCTGCTGTGGAGCGTCGGCGCCTATGCCAGCTTGGCCGCGTCGGTCAGCCGCGACAATCCCGCCTGGGCGCAGTTCGAGGCCGACGTGCGCGCCAAGTCGTCGGCGATCGCCGCCGACAGCCTGTTCTTCACTCTCGAACTCAATGCGCTGGAGGACACCGAAATCGAAGCGGCCCTGGCCGCGGATCCCGCGGCGGCGCGCTGGCGGCCCTGGCTGCGCCGCGTGCGGCTGTCCCGGCCGCATGAGTTGAGCCCCGATCTCGAGCGCATACTGATCGACCGCGCCCCGGCCGTGGCCAACTGGAGCCGGCTCTATGACGACACCCTGGCCCGGCTGACGGCCAGGGTCGGCGCGGAACGCCTCACGCTTTCGCAGGCGCTGAACCGGTTGTCGGATTCCGTGCCGGATCGTCGGCGCGCCGCCGCCCAGGGACTGGCCCGGGCGCTCGGCGACCGCCGCGACACCCTGGCGCTTTGCTTCAACACCCTGGCGGTCGAGAAACAGGTCGAGGACCGCTGGCGGCGCTATTCAAGCCCGGTCGCTGCCCGCAACATCGCCAATGAGGTCGACGACGCGGCGGTCGAGGCGCTGGAAGCGGCCGTGGTCGCCGCCTATCCGCGCATCAGCCATCGCTACTACCGGCTGAAAGCCAAGGTGATGGGCAGAACCCGGCTCGACCATTGGGATCGCAACGCCCCGCTCACCGCCGCCGCGCCCCGCGCCTATGGCTGGGGCGAGGCACGGTCGATGGTGCTCGATTCGTTCGCCGACCTGGCGCCGGCCTTGGCAGACCGCGCCCGGGTGTTCTTCGAGCATCCCTGGATCGACGCCCGGCCCCGGACCGGAAAGCAATCGGGCGCCTATTCCCATCCGGTCACGGCGCCTCGCCACCCCTATGTGTTCCTCAACTTCATGGGCGAGCGGCGGGATGTGCTGACCCTTGCCCACGAGCTTGGCCACGCGGTGCACCAGACCCTGGCCGCGCCGCAGGGCACCCTGCTGGCCGATACGCCGCTGACCCTGGCCGAAACCGCTTCGATCTTCGCCGAGGGCCTGCTGTTCGATCGCCTGCTGGCCGAGGCGACACCCGAGGATCGCAAGGGCTTGCTGGCCGGCAAGATCGAGGACGGGCTCAACACCGTGGTCCGCCAGATCGCCTTCCACCGTTTCGAGCGCCGATTCCATGAGGCCCGCAAGGACGGCGAGCTGTCGACAGAAGCGATCGGCGCCCTGTGGCTGGAGGTGATGGGCGAAAGCCTTGGCCCAGAGATCCGCCTGAACCCCGGTTACGAGCATTACTGGAGCTATGTCAGCCACTTCGTGCACGCGCCGTTCTATGTCTACGCCTATGCGTTCGGCAATCTGCTGGTCGAGGCGCTGATGGAGGCCCGGCGGGGCGACCCCGCCGG
>JANYFU010000190.1 GCA_025359665.1 Caulobacteraceae bacterium | reverse complement strand
CAGGGCGATAGCCGCCAAGCCATAGGCTTCGCTGTTGAGCAGGCGGCTAAGAACGATGGTCGTCAGCAAACGCGACAGGCGAATGACGATTTGCGCCGTCCCCATCGCGGACAGATTGCGGACGAACGGATTGTTCCAGAGACCGTATAGCGCCCGCGAAAGCACGTTGCCGCGGAGGCCTGAATCGAGAGCGTTTTCTCCGACTGACATCTGGCGGTTCCGCGGTCGCTCCGCCGCCGCATGCGTCGGATCGGGCGGTTTTAGCAGGATCGCCACGGCCGGTAGCGGCGCATCGGAGGGAAAGGCGCGCCCAAAATATAGATGACCTATACGTTCGAATAGACCGATTCTGCTCTTGCTTGACCCCGTGGAGACATCGAATCGACTATTGAACGATAATTCGCAATTCTATTGATTACTTTTGAAATGTGCAAATTTTTAAATGAATCCCGAATTTCATTTCGGTATCAGCAAGCCGGGTATCTTGCGCGTTAGTATTGGAGATAGGCTTTGTCATCTTTAGATGCCGACCCGGAATTTGAGATCGTTACGGATCCAGGCCGTTTTCTTGAGCTTGAGGCGGAGTGGAACGGCCTTTGGGCGCGCTCGCCAGGTCATCGCTTTACGCAGTCTTTCGCCTGGCGGAATATCGGTTGGAAAACCACGGGTCTGCCTCGTGGCCGCAGGCTCCACGTCCTGGTCATGAGGGTCAACGGCGAGACCGTCCTGATCTGGCCCATGACCGTCCGCCGCCGTTTGTTCTTGTGGCGAGTGGCGACGGCGCTTGGGCCGGAGTTCACGGACTATGATCCGGTGCTGGCGGCGCCTGGTCTCTACGCCGCCCAGCATCTCGACGCTGCCTGGAGGTTCCTGCGCCTGCGCCATGACGCCGATGTGATCACGGCGCCGTTCGTCCGCCAGGACAGCGCGGAGCACGGAGTTCTATCGAGCGAGCCGGCCAGCCTGTCGACGGAAACCCTGCCATCCCCATTCGTCGCCTGGACTGGCTTCGGCTGCTGGGAGGATTACTGGCGCACACGTAGCAAGAACACTAGGTCCGGAGCTTCCAGGCGGATGCGTCATTTCGCCGAACTGGGTCACGTCTCCTTCACGGTGGTCGAAGATCACCAGGAATATAGGCATTTGCTCGAATGGTCCCTGGAGCAAAAGCTCGCCAGGATGGCCAGGATCGGCCTTGATAACGACTTCATGGCCAAGCCGGAATTTCATGACTTCCTGGAAGCGCTCGGCGTCACGCCTCGCCTTGGGGGTCGGTGGGTGATGTTTGCCTTGAAGCTCGACGGCCGGACGGTCGCCACCAAGATGGGCGCGCTCGACGATGAACGCTACGAGGGCTTCATCGCGGCGCAAGACCCTGAGTTCGCCAACTACTCCGTGGGTTCGATCATCCTGATCAAGACCTTGGAATGGTTGTTTCATCAGGGCCTGGCCTATGATTTCCGCATCGGCGCGGAACCCTACAAGCGTGAATGGGCCACCGGAAACTGCCCGACCACGACCTATCACCTGGCCAACGGGCGTTGGGGCTCTGTGTATCTGGCGATAACCCGATGGCTGGCCGCCGCGCGAACCGCGAAGGACCGCCTCCGTCACAGCCTGCCGGCGGATCTGCGCCGAAGGGTCAAGGCCTGGGTGTTGTCACCCTTGTCGAGAGCGCGGCGCCCCGTCGGCTTTGCGGTGGCCGCCCCGGAAAATGTGTCGTCTTGAGCGGAAGGACGCCAGGATGAATATTCTTATCATCGCCATGGAGGCTGGCCGGTGGGGTCCGGTCAGGCTCGCCAAGCCGCTGGGCGAGGCCGGTTTCCAGGTGGCCAGTCTGTGTTCCGACGATAACCCTCTGGCGCGGACCCGGTTCGTCGATCGCCGGTTCACGCTGGCTGGCGGCCGGTCCTCCCGACGGTTGGAAGCCGACCTGGCCAGGGCCATGCGGGATTGGCGGCCACGGCTGGTCATCCCCGCCGACGAACAGGTCGTCGCGTGGCTGCATGCATTGGTCCGCAATGGTCAGGGCAGACGTCGGTCAAAGGGAGGTGGACTGGACGCCGAGATGCTGGCGACAGTCCAGGCGTCGCTTGGCCGGCCCGACCAACTCGATGCGATGTTGTTCAAGACCGAGACGCTGAGACTGGCGCGCCGCCTGGGTGTCCGGACACCGGCTGGCGTCACCCTCCGGCCAGGGTGTGACGCGATGGGGGTGGCCGAGTCCATCGGCTTTCCACTCTACGTCAAGAACTCGTTCAGTTGGGCCGGCCAGGGCCTGCGGTATTGCGCGGATCGCTCGGCGGCCGCGATCGCCCTGTCCGCCATCGACACGGATCGCCAGGCTCAGAAGCGTAGTTCCCGCGCGCTGGTCAAGCGTTTGATCGACCGCGATTGGTATCCCACCGATGCCGCGATAGATCTTCAACGCGCCATCGAAGGGACGCCGGCGATGTATTGCGCCGTCGCTCTCGGTGGAAAGTCGCTGGCGGGTTTCGCGGGTTTCGCCCGCCACACCCTGTCCGCCAATGGCCCCAGCACCGTCGTCCGGATTCAGGGCCATCCGGCAATGGCCGCCGCCTCCGAGGCGCTGATCGCCGCCATGGGCGCCAGTGGGTTCATAGGCTTCGACTTCATGATCCAGGCCGGGACCGGCGACGCCTACCTTTTGGAGTGCAATCCGCGGCCGATCCAGGTCGGACACCTCGGCCCTTATGTCGGCGTCGATCTGTGCGCGTCACTGGCCGCCGGTTTGCGTGGCGAAGAGCAGTCCGCGGCCGGCGCGGCCGGCAGAGCCGACATTGCCCTGTTCCCACAGGAATGGCTCCGTGATCCAGCCGGCGTGGCCGGCCTGGAAATGCCGCTCGACGCGCCGTGGGACGATCCGGATCTTCTACGGGCGATGATGGCGCCGACCTGACGTCCGGGGGTTAGATCGCGCCGGCGTCCTTGCCGATCATGGCGGCGTGAGTGCGGTTGCGCGCGCCCAGCTTGCGGCACAGCGTCTTCACATGCAGCTTGATGGTCACCTCCTGGAGCTTGAGCTCCCGGGCGATTTCCTTGTTTGAGCGCCCGTCGATCAGGCCATGAAGCACATCGACTTCTCGTCCCGACAGCTTCGACATCAGTGGATGGGGCGGCGCCTCCTCGCGCCTGGCCAGGAAGGCGAACGGAACGTAG
>JANYFU010000186.1 GCA_025359665.1 Caulobacteraceae bacterium | reverse complement strand
CGCCGATCTGGTGGTGCTGAACACCTGCCATATCCGCGAAAAGGCCACCGAAAAGGTCTATTCCGAACTGGGCCGCGTCAAGGCGATGAAACTTGCCCGCGCCGAAGCGGGAGAAGAGATGCTGGTGGCCGTGGCCGGCTGCGTCGCCCAGGCCGAGGGCGCCGAGATCATGAATCGGCAGACCGCCGTGGATCTGGTGATCGGACCGCAGAGCTATCATCGCTTGCCCGAACTGATCGCGCGGGCGCATCGCTCGCGTGGCGAGCGTCTGGCCGCCGATTTCGAGGCTGAAGAGAAATTCGACGCCCTGCCCGTCCGGAGCCAGGCTCCGGGTGTCACGGCCTTCCTGACCGTGCAGGAGGGCTGCGATCGTTTCTGCACCTTCTGCGTGGTGCCCTATACGCGGGGCGCGGAGTTTTCGCGGCCGGCGGCGGCGATTGAGGCCGAAGCCCGCGCCCTGGCCGAGAAAGGCGTTCGCGAAATCACCCTGCTGGGTCAGAACGTCAACGCCTATCACAACGACCAGGGCGGCGGCCTAGCGGCTCTGATCCGGCGGCTGGCGCGCATTCCAGGCCTGGCGCGGCTGCGCTACACCACCAGTCATCCGGCCGACATGGATGACGCCCTGATCGCCGCTCATGGCGAGGTCGAGGCGCTGATGCCGTATCTGCATTTGCCGGTGCAGTCGGGTTCGGACCGCATTCTCAAGGCGATGAACCGGGCCCATACGGTCGACAGCTTCCTGCGCACCCTCGAAAAAGTCCGCGCGGCACGGCCCGACATCGCGTTGTCCTGCGATTTCATCGTCGGCTTTCCAGGCGAAACCGACGCGGATTTCGAGGCCACCATGGCTCTGATCCACGAAGTGGAATTCGCCAGCGCCTTTTCCTTCAAATACTCGCGCCGACCGGGCACTCCGGCGTCGGCCATGCCGGGGCAGGTGGATGAGGCGGTCAAGACCGAGCGTCTCGCCCGATTGCAGTCGGTGCTGGAAACCCAACAGCGCGCCTTCAACACCCGCCAGATCGGCCGCGCGTTGCCGGTGCTGTTCGAGAAGCCCGGCCGCCATTCCGGCCAGGTGATCGGGCGCAGTCCCTATCTGCAGGCGGTGCATTGCGAGGGTGACTTGAGCCTGATCGGCAAAATAGCGCCGGTCCAGATTATCGCCTCGGCCCATAACAGTCTGACCGGACGGCGCGTCGCGACGAGCGCTCCGCAGCCGGCGTGGGAGACCGCTTGAGGCGCCCCCCTTCCGAATTCCTGCCTCTGGCCGATGACGCCGTACGCGCCGTGGCCGGCCCGGCCGGCCGCCACGCCGCCCTGATCGAAGATGCTTTCAGTGTGCTTGTGGAGACCCCCGGCGGAGGGGTGTCGCTGAACGGTGACGCGGATGCACGGCGGAGCGCCAAACAGGCTATCGAGACCCTTGCCGGCCGGGTAGCGTCCCGCCTGGAGGTTTCCACCGCCGACGTGCGCGTGGCGATCGATCAGGCCCGCTCCGGCGCGCCAGGCGCCGCCACGACGGCCGCGCGGCGCGGGCTGGTGGCCGCCAAGACCGCCGCCCAGGCGCGCTATCTCGAGGCCCTAGGGAACCATGACCTAGTGTTCGGCCTTGGACCGGCAGGCACGGGCAAGACTTTCCTGGCGGTGGCCCATGGGGCCAATCTGCTGCGATCCGGGGCCGTGGAGCGACTGGTTGTGACCAGGCCAGCGGTGGAGGCCGGCGAGCGCCTGGGCTTCCTGCCCGGCGATCTGACGGAAAAGGTCGATCCCTATATGGCCCCGGTCTGGGAGGCGATGTCGGCCATTCTGGGCGCGGAGGCCCTGCGCAAGCGGCGTGAACGCGGAGAGATCGAGGTGGCCCCGATCGCCTTTATGCGCGGCCGGACCCTGTCCCACGCCTTCGTGATCGTCGATGAGGCGCAGAACACCACTCGGCTGCAGATGAAGATGGTGCTGACCCGCCTCGGCGAGGGATCCAGCATGGCGGTCACCGGCGATCCCAGCCAGGTGGACCTGATCAACACCAGTGATTCCGGGTTGGCCCACGCGGTGTCGATCCTGGACGGTGTCGAGGGCGTGGCGATCTCGCGCTTCACAAGCGCCGACGTGGTGCGACATCCCCTGGTGGGACGGATTGTCGAAGCCTATGACGCCGACGCCGCCAGACGATCGCGATGACCAGCCAGCCATCACGCGAGGTGCAGGTGGATGTGGAGATCGAGGCAGAGGCCTGGACCAAGGCCCTTCCAGGCGCCGAGGCCCTCGCGCGCGAGGCCGCTCTCGCCGGCTTGGGAACCGAGGCCGGCGTCTTGGTCATACTACTCACCGATGACGAAAGCCTCCGCGATCTGAATCATCGCTTTCGAGGCAAGGATATGGCGACCAATGTCCTGTCCTTTCCAGCGCCGCCGAACCCGGGCGGCCATCTGGGTGATATCGCCCTGGCTTTCGAAATCTGTGACCTTGAGGCTCGCGCCCAGGCCAAGCCACTGGCCGATCACCTCAGGCACCTGGTGATCCATGGGGTACTGCATCTGCTGGGACATGATCATCAGGACGACGACGAAGCCCTGGTGATGGAGGCCCTTGAGACCCAGCGTTTGGCCAAGCTCGGCATTCCCGATCCCTATCGGTTGGGGGCTGTGTCCGGTGGTTGAGGAATCGCCGGCGTCGGCCGAACCACGCAAGCGGCCCAACGCCTCCCTCGGACGATTGCTGTCGGCGCTGGGACTCTATGGTTCGCGCCGGGCTGCGGATCGGGAGGGCGACCCGTCCGCCGAGACCGTGGCCGGAGCGGCGTTGCGAAGCCAGGCCGAAGCCTTTCAGACCATCACCGTGGGCGATGTAATGACGCCAAGAGCGGATATCACCGCGGTTGAGCTCTCCACCCCGATGCAGGCGGTGGTGGCGGCCTTCGCCGACAGCGAACACTCCAGGTTGCCGGTCTACAAGGAGACCCTCGATGATCCGGTGGGGGTGGTGCACCTGAAGGACGTGTTCCGTATCCTGGCGGCGGACGGTGGGGCGGAAACGACCGACGGAGAGGTGCTGACCCGGATCAAGCGACCCACTCTCTATGTGCCACCCTCCATGCGCGCCGCCGATCTTCTGGTCCGCATGCAGGCCAGCAGGATTCATATGGCCATGGTCATCGACGAGTTTGGCGGGGTCGACGGGATTGTCACTCTTGAAGATGTCATCGAGGCCGTGGTCGGCGAAATCGACGACGAGCACGACGAGGCCGCCGCCACCCAGATCGTCGCCCGCGCGGGCGGTGTGTTCGAGGCCGATGGGCGGGCGCCCCTGGAGGTCCTGGAGGCGGCTCTTGGACAGACCCTTTCCGATCCTGATCTTGAGGAGGATATCGACACCGCCGCCGGCCTGGTCACCGCCCTGGCGGGGCGCGTGCCGCAGCGAGGCGAAGTGATCGCTCATCCCGGAGGGCTGGAGTTCGAGATCACCGATGCCGATCCCAGACGGGTCAAGCGCCTGCGTATCCGCCCCGCGACCAAGATCGCGCCTTAGATCACGATGTCCGAATCCCAGTTTCCGATCCGTTCGCCCGTGCTTTTGACGGGCACGCGGGTCCTGGCCGTGCTGGCCGGCGTGCTGGCGGCGGTGGCCCAACCGCCCTGGGGGTTTTTGCCTGGCCTGCTGGGTTATGGCCTGTTGTTTCGCCTGGTCGATTTGCTGGGAAGCCGGGCGCGCTGGCGATCGGCCTTCGCCCTTGGGTGGTTGGCTGGGTGCGGCTATTTCATCGTCTCGGTGGCCTGGCTGGCCCAGCCGTTCCAGGTGGACGCCGAGGCGCAGGGCTGGATGGCGCCGTTCGCGGTGATCCTGATGGCGATGGTCCTGGCCATGTTCTGGGGCGTCGCGGCGACGGTGTATCGGCTGCTTGCTGGACGCGGCTTGCGCCGGGTGCTGCTGTTCGCCGGGGTCCTCGCCCTGGCGGAATGGGCGCGTGGCCATTTGCTGACGGGTTTTCCCTGGGACCTTCCTGGCGAGGCTTGGCGCGCCGGGTCGGCGCCGTCCCAGACGGCCGCCCTGGTCGGCGCCTACGGCCTGACATGGATCACCCTGGTGGCCGCCGCCGCCCCGTTCACGGCTTTCGACGGCCCCAGGGGCCGGCGGATGGCCCTGGGCGGCGTGGCCCTGGTGGTAGGTCTTTATGCATTCGGCGCGGCGCGGTTGGCCGGCGCTCCGTCCGCCGACCCAAAGGCGCCGTGGATCAGGATCGTCCAGGCAGACGTCAAACAGGAAAACAAATACGACCAGCGCCTGTTCTCCAGCATCGTAAGCCGATACGTCACCCTGACGGCGCGACATGCATCCAGACAGCCGGACATCATCATCTGGCCCGAGGGAGCGATCCCGGCGGCCCTGGAGGAGTATCTGGGCGCCGGCGCCTGGACGCGAGACGCTATCGCCGGCGCACTCAAGCCCGGCCAAACCCTGATCCTCGGCGGCTATCGGTTCGGGACGCGAGGCGACGGCCCGCCGGTCACTTTCAACAGCCTGGCGGTGCTGAAACCGGTGGCCCAGGGGCTGAAGATCACTGGTGTCTATGACAAATACCGCCTGGTGCCGTTCGGCGAATTCATGCCCTTCGACAGTGTGGCGACGCGCTGGGGAATCAAGCAGTTCGTGCGTGTCGGCGATGGCTTCACGCCAGGCCCACCGCCCCAACCGATGCGGTTGGAAGGCCTGCCGCCGGTCCAGCCCTTGATCTGCTACGAAAGCCTGTTCCCGGGCTTCACCCGCGAGGGCGAGATGGCCACCGGCCTGCGCGCGGCCTGGATCGTCAACATCTCCAATGACGCCTGGTTCGGACGCGGCATGGGCCCCCGCCAGCACCTGAACATCGCCAGCTATCGCGCCATCGAGGAGGGGCTGCCGATGATCCGCGCCACGCCCACCGGGATATCGGCCATAATCGACGCCTATGGCCGGGTGGCGCGCGGTCAGAGCCTGAAAAACGGCGACTTTGGGGTGATCGACGCGCCCCTGCCCCCGGCCCTGGCGCCGACGCTCTACAACCAATATGGCGACACCGCCTTTTTCCTGATGATCCTGCTGTCGTTCGCAGGCGCGGCCCTGCCTGGCCGGGCCGGACTTCGGCGCTGACGCCCATGGAGTCTCCCCATCCCCCGATCCGCACCTTCGGACGCAGCCGCTCGCGTGTAATAAAGCCGCGCCAGGCGGCGCTGATGACCAGCCTGCTGCCCGGTGTGGCGATCCCAGATGGACCATTCGATCCCCGGACCTTGGCCCCCCAGGCGACCGAAATCTGGCTGGAGATCGGCTTCGGCGGCGGCGAGCATCTGGCGGCCCAGGCCGGGCGGCGGCCGGACATCCTCAGTCTCGGGGCCGAGCCTTTTCTCAACGGCGTGGCCAGCGTCCTGCGGCACATCGAGGAGGCGGGGCTGACCAATATCCGCCTTCACGCCGGCGACGCCCGTGACCTGATGGCCAACCTGCCCGACGCCTGCCTTGATCGGCTGTTCATCCTGTTCCCCGACCCCTGGCCCAAGGTCCGTCACAACAAACGCCGCCTGATCCAGCCTGAGTTCATCGAAGCCGCGGCGCGTTTGATGAAACCCGGCGCGGTGCTGAGATTCGCCACCGACTGGGCAGACTATGCCGACCAGGCCCTGGCGATGTTTCGAAAATCCCCACGTTTTATCTGGGTGGCCGAACGCGCCGACGACTGGCGCTTGCCTCCGGCCGACCATGTCACCACACGCTATGAAGAAAAGCGCCTCGGCGACTGCGGCCCGATCTGGCTGGAGTTTCAGCGGGTTGATCATGTCGAATACGTGACTTGAAAAAATTAATCCGTGCCGCGACAATTCGCGCAGGCTACGAATCTGTTAATTTGCACCAAATGTTAAATAGGCAGTCGGTCGAAGCCTCAACGGGCTGCTAGCGGGTCGCGGCGAATGGGTTCGCGGCCCGCGCCCCCCGGAGAAAAGTCTAGGGAAACGCCATGGTCAAACTACAGGCAAACAATGCCACCGGTGACAGAGACATCGAGCTTTCAAACCGCGCCCTGAGCGATTCGTTTGGCAAGCCCCCGCTTAAACGTCGGGCCAAGGATATCATCCCCTCGATCGGTCTGCTGGCGATGGCTGTCGTGCTTACGGCCATGGTGTTCATCGTCAATGATCCGAGCTGGATCAAATGGGTTGTCGGCCTGGTGTTGGCGTTCAATATTCTGGTGGCCGCGCGGGTCGCGCTTTCCAAGGCGTCACGGCCGCCGATGTTCTGAATTCAGGCGGGGAATTTCCAGCCCCGCGAGGGCAGGCCGCGACTCCAATCCGACATTGCCGTCGCCGTGGCTCGATTTTTCCGGCCATCCGTTGCACAACCCGGCCAAATGAAATTCCTCGACCAATGCAAGATCTTTATCCGCTCAGGCGACGGCGGCGCCGGCGCGGTTTCGTTTCGGCGCGAGAAGTTCATCGAATACGGCGGACCGGACGGCGGTGACGGCGGGCGCGGCGGTGATGTGTGGATCGAAGCCGTGGACGGGCTCAATACGCTGATCGACTATCGCTACCACCAGCATTTCAAGGCCGGCACCGGCGGACATGGCATGGGCCGCAATCGCACCGGGGCTGGCGGGGCCGATGCTATCCTCCGCGTCCCGGTCGGCACCCAGGTGTTCGACGAGGATCAGGAAACGCTGATCACGGACCTCGACCAGGCCGGCATGCGGGTTCGCCTGGCTGCGGGTGGTAATGGCGGGTTCGGCAACACTTATTTCAAGGGTCCGATCAACCAGGCTCCGAAACGGGCCAACCCCGGCCTGGTCGGCCAGGAGTCGTGGATCTGGCTGCGGCTGAAGCTGATCGCCGATGTTGGCCTCGTCGGCCTGCCCAACGCCGGCAAATCCACCTTCCTGGCCGCCAGCTCAGCCGCAACCCCCAAGATCGCCGACTATCCCTTCACTACTCTGACCCCCAACCTGGGGGTGGTGGATCTGTCGACCAACGAGCGGTTCGTGATCGCCGATGTGCCGGGTCTGATCGAGGGAGCCTCCGAAGGCGCGGGCCTCGGGACCCGATTTCTGGGCCATCTGGAACGAACCGCCGTGTTGATTCACATGATCGACGCCACTCAGGAAAAGCCCGTGGCCGCCTGGCGCACCATCCGCAAGGAACTGGCCGCCTATGGCGAGGGGCTGGAGGACAAGGCCGAACTGATCGCGCTCAACAAGGTTGACGCCTTGGACACAGAAGCCCGCGCCAAGGCCGCCAGGGCGATCAAGCGCGCTACGGGCGTCAAGCCCTTCCTGATCTCGGCGGTGTCGGGAGAGGGGGTTCGCGACCTGTTGCGGGCCGCGCACGGCAAGATCCGCGAACGGGACGCCCCAAAAGAGCCGGCGGGCGGGCCGAACGGCTCGGAGTCCTGGCGGCCGTGACCGCACTGGTCGATGCGCGTCTGATCGTCATCAAGGTAGGTTCCGCTCTGCTGGTAAGCGCCAAGACTGGCCTCGTCGACCGCGCCTGGCTGGCGGCCTTCGCGGCCGACGCCGCGCGGTTGCGGGCCAGGGGCCAGAAACTGGTGGTCGTCTCCTCCGGCGCCGTCGCTCTTGGCCGCGCGCGCCTGAAGCTGCCCCGGCGAGCCCTGACCCTGGCCGAGAAACAGGCCGCCGCCGCGGCCGGCCAGTCGCTGCTGATGCGGGCCTGGGAGGAAGCGCTGGAGCCCTTCGATCTGCGGGCGGCGCAGATCCTGCTGACTCCGGACGACACCGAGGTCCGTCGCCGGTTCCTCAACGCCCGGGCGACCCTGGAGACTCTGCTAGCCCTGGGCGCGGTGGCGGTGGTCAACGAGAATGATACTGTGGCGACCGAGGAACTGCGCTATGGCGACAACGATCGGCTGGCCGCGCGTGTGGCCCAGATGGTCGGAGCCGATCTGCTGGTGCTGCTGTCGGACGTCGACGGGCTCTATACGGCCGACCCCCGGACCGACGCCGGGGCTGAACATATCCCCTGGGTCGGAACCCTGACCCATGAGATTGAAGCCATGGCAGGCGGCGCCAATCTGATAGATGGCCTGGGAACCGGCGGCATGGCTACAAAGCTGGCGGCGGCCCGGATCGCCGCGGGAGCGGGTTGCGCCACCCTGATCACCCTGGGCCGACGCGCCGCGCCACTGGCGGCGGTGGAGCATGGCGCCCGCGCCACCCTGTTCGCCGCCGCCGAGACACCCTCCGCCGCCTACAAGGCCTGGATCGCCGGATCCCTGACGCCCCAAGGCGTGCTGATCGTGGACCCGGGCGCCGCGGCCGCCCTCCGACGGGGCAAGAGCTTGCTGGCCGCCGGGGTGCGGGCGGTGGAAGGCCGGTTCGACAAGGGTGACGCGGTTGTGGTGCACGACGCCGAGGGGCGGGAGCTGGGCCGGGGCCTCACTCGCTATGACGCAGCCGACGCCCGGAAGATCCTCGGCCTGCGCACCACGGCCATCGCCGCGGTGCTGGGCTATGAGGCTGGCCCGCTGATCCACGCCGACGACCTGGCCCTGGGCCGGCGCGTGGCCAAGAGCGTCTGACCGACTTGCGCCAGGCCGCGACCGCCCCTCGCCGCTCTCCCGCGGGTCGCCCGAAAGCCGCGCGTCCCGGCCTAAGCCTGAGCCCCGGCATGGCCGTCGGGCTGTACGGTGGCTCCTTCAATCCGGTCCACGCGGGCCACCTCCACGTGGCGCGGACAGCGCTCAGGCGGCTTGGGCTGGACCGGGTCGTCTGGCTGGTGTCGCCCCAGAATCCGCTGAAGCCCAGCGCCGGAACCGCCGATCTGGACGCTCGCGTGGCCGAGACCCGGCGCAGCGCCCACGGACCATCGATGATCGTCTCCGATATCGAGCGCCGCATCGGCACACGCTATACCCTCGATACAGTGCGTTGGCTCAAAGCTCGTTTCCCGGGAGTGCGCTTTGTATGGATCATGGGAGCCGACAGCCTTGCCGGTTTTCACCACTGGCGGGGCTGGGCGGACCTGGCCAAGGAAGTTCCGGTCGTCGTGATCTCCCGCCCCGGGGCGGCGACGCGCAGCCGTTTTTCACCCGTGGCCAGGCGTTTCGCGGGATCGCGCCTGGCTCCGGGCGCCGCCGGAACCCTGGCCGCGCGCACGCCGCCAGCCTGGATCTATCTGCCGGCGCCGTTTCACGCCGTCTCCTCGACCGCGTTGCGCGATTCGCGCCTGAACAAACCGACGTTTCGTGCTATGGAGACGATTGCCTAACCCCGCTCCAGGAGCATCCTCTGACCCTTGATCCCGCGCCCAGCGCGCAAAGCGAGCCAAGCACCGGCCCCAATCGCGACGAAGGCGAGGGCCGCACGCCGCTGGAAGAGATGATCCTGACCCGGCTGGACGACGACAAGGCCCAGGACATCGTGTTCATCAATCTCAAATACAAGAGCGCCTTCGCCGACGGCCTGATCATCGCATCGGGACGCTCGCACCGGCATGTCGGCGCCATGGCCGACCACCTGCTGCGGGCGCTGAAGGAGGGCGGGCACGGCCGCGCCAAGGTAGAGGGCCTGCCCGGTTGCGACTGGGTGTTGATCGACGCCGGCGATGTGATCGTCCACCTGTTCCGTCCCGAAGTCCGCAGCTTCTACAATATCGAGAAGATCTGGTCGGTCGATTCAGGCCACCTCGGACCCGCTCACTGAATCACGGCACGTGAAGGTCACGGTTCTGTGCGTGGGGCGGTTGGGATCAGCGCCGGAGGCGAGCCTGGCCCTGGACTGGGCCGCGCGCGCCACCCTGAGCGGCCGGCCACACGGCCTGGGTCCGGTTGACATTCTCGAGGTCGAGGCGCGGAAGCCCGGCAAGGCCGCCGAGGCCGATGTCCTGCTGGACAAGATCGACGACAGCTGGCTGATCGCCTGCGACGAACATGGCCAGGCTCGGAGTTCGCGCGACTTCGCCGCCATGATCGGGCGACTGCGCGACGACGGCGTGCGGCGTCTGGTGTTCGCCATCGGCGGAGCGGACGGATTGGACGGGCGGGTCCTGGCGGCGGCTCGCGGTCGTCTGGCCTTCGGTCCCCAGACCTGGCCCCACGCCCTGGTTCGCGCCATGTTGGCCGAGCAGATATATCGCGCGGCGACGATCATGGCGGGATCACCCTATCATCGGGACTGAACCCCGTTCACAGGCTCGGATTTTTATGGGAACGTCGCGGGTGAAAGCTTCGCGCCTCAATTTGGGCGCGGCTGAGGGTCATGGCATTTCGGATGCGTAGATATCTGTTGATCGGCGTTTCCGCCTTTGTCCTCGGCGCGGGATCGATGGCTTATGTCAGCCAGAGGGCGAGCGCGACACCGCAGCCCCACGCTCAGACCTATCATATGCTCGAATTGTTCGGGAACGTACTGGACACCGTCGAGCGGCAGTATGTGGCCCCGGTCGACGATAAGAAGCTGATCGAGTCGTCACTAAAGGGAATGCTGACCTCGCTGGACCCGCATTCGGACTATCTCACTCCCGAAGACTATTCGGAGATGCAGGACCAGACTCGCGGCGAATATGGTGGCCTGGGCATCGAAATCACCAGCGATGATGGTGCGGTCAAGGTGATCTCACCCATCGACGGAACGCCGGCCTTCAAGGCGGGGATCAAGCCCGGAGACTACATAACCGCCGTCAACGGTCAGACCGTGCTGGGTCTCAGCGTCAATGACGCGGTGAAACAGATGCGGGGCAAGGTCGGCGAGGCGGTCACCCTGACCATCGCCCGAGAGAAGGTCGACCCGTTCGACGTCAAACTGGTTCGCGAGATAATCGCGCCCAAATCGGTAACCGCGCGGGCCGAGGGCGACTATGGTTACGTCAGGCTGGCCAGCTTCAATGAAAAGGCCACCGATGAGACCAAGGCCGCCATCGCCGACCTGCGCGCCAAGAACCCTAGTCTGAAGGGTTTGGTGTTTGACCTGCGCAGCAATCCCGGTGGGCTGCTCGACCAGGCTGTCGGGGTGGCCGACCTGTTCCTCAATGGCGGCGAAGTGGTCTCCCAGCGCGGCCGCGACCCACGGAGCATCGAACGCTACAACGCCAAGGCCGGTGACAAGCTGGGCGGCTTACCGGTGGTGGTGCTGATCAATAGCGGCACCGCGTCAGCCGCGGAAATCGTCGCTGGAGCGCTGCAGGATCGTCACCGCGCCCAACTGGTCGGACTGACCAGCTTCGGCAAGGGTTCGGTCCAGACGGTTATTCCGTTGCGCGGGGGACTGGACGGAGCGGTGAAGGTTACAACCGCCCGCTATTTCACGCCATCCGGCCGCTCGATCCAGCGGACGGGAATTGAACCGGATCTCGAAGTGGCCGAAAGCCGCGAGGAAGCCGCCCAGGTGGCCAACAAGGCCTTCCAGTTCAGCGAGGCCAGCTTCAAGAACGCCCTGACCGCCGACGAAGGCAAGTCACGGGTCGCGCCCCATTCGCCGGCCGAGGCGCCGCCCGCCGAGTTCGACGAGAAGAAAGGCGACTTTCAGCTCTCCCGGGCATTGGACGTTCTGAAGCACGGCTCGGTGGAGGCCACGCCGAAGCTGCCGAAACCGACCGCGACCCTGGCCCAGGCCGCGATTCTCAGGGCCGCCCACGGCGCGACGGCGAAGGCCGGCCCCACCGCGCCGCCCGTCATCGCCGCCAAGCCCAACTGACCGGACCGAAGCGAAACATGATGGGTTGCGTTTGAGCGATCATCCCGCCGCGGCGAGTTCATCCCTTGATCTGACACGGTTCCGACCGAATGTCGGGATCATCCTGGCGCGGAGCGACGGTAAGGTATGGCTGGGCCGGCGGGTCCAGACGCCGGGTCCGCGCAACTGGCAATTTCCACAGGGTGGCGTGGACGAAGGCGAGGCCCTTTACGAAGCGGCCCTGCGTGAGCTTCACGAAGAGACCGGCGCGACATCGGTCAGTCTGCTGGGCCGCACCGAGGACTGGATCGCCTATAGTTTTCCCGCCGGCTACCGGCGATCAAAGGCCGCCCGGGGCTGGCTGGGGCAAAAGCAGATCTGGTTCGCCTTTCGCTTTCTGGGCGATGACTCCGAGTTCAATCTGGGCGCTCACGATCAGATCGAATTCGATCTCTGGCGGTGGGCGGGCCTGGACGAGGCCTTGGACGGCGTCGCGGATTTCAAAATCCAGACCTATCGGCAGGTGATCGATACCTTCAGGGCCGCGATCGTCGGTCCCGCTGAAACACCAAGCCCAGGCGACACCGCGAAATCATGACCGCGCCCATCGTGATGGTCCACGGCGCATTTTGCGCCGGCTGGGCGTTCGACCACTTTCGCCTGCCCTTCGAGGCGGCGGGCCATCGGGTGATCGCTCCGGACCTGCCCGGTCATGAAAGCGGCCCCGGTCGCCCGATGGTCGCGGGTCGATCGATGAGCGACTATGCCCGCGCGGTGCGGCGCGTGATCGACGAGCAGCCCGGCCTTCCAATCCTGATCGGTCATTCGATGGGCGGGCTGGTGGCGCAGATGGCGGCGACCCGATCACCGGTGGCGGGGCTGATCCTGCTGGCGCCATCCTGCCCCTGGGGAGTCAGTGGCAGTACCGCCGAGGAGGCGATCTCGGCGGTCAGCCTCTATGCGCTAGGACCCTATTGGGCCCTGCCAGTGGACCCGGACTACGCCTCGGCCGAGCGCTATCTGTTCGACCGGCTTGGACGAGCGGAGCGGCGGGAAACCTTCGCGCGCCTGACGCCGGAGAGTGGCCGCGCGCTGTGGGAAACCCTGAACTGGTGGCTGGATCCCTTCGCCACCACCCATGTGGGAGCCAGCACGATCCGTGTGCCGGTCCTGGCGATCGCCGGTGAGCTGGACGCCATTCACCCGCCCGCGACCGTCCGATCTATCTCCAGCCGCCTGGGCGGAGAGACCCTGGTATTCCCGGGCATGAGCCACTGGCTGGTAGGCGAACCGGGTTGGGAGCGGGTAGCGGACGCCTGTCTCGAATGGATCGCGCTTCTCAAGTAGCGCGAAGCCGTCTGATCAGCCTGGGGTCTTGGTGACGCTGTAGAGCAGGGTCGAGGTGTCCGCGTTCTTCTGGGCCGGTGTTCCATCGGCCTTGCGCACCGTGGTGATCACTATCGCTTCGTTCTTTCCGTCAGCGGTGTGTTCCCAGGACCGGGTGGTGAATTCCTGGCCGGCGCTGACGTTCTTGTCGTTGCGATACAGGGTCCAGCCGTGAGTCAAAACCGCCCAGTTGTGGAGGGCGATGACCAGCGGCTTGGCGGGAGCTTCCGGGTCGATCGGATGCACCAGATCGACATGGCACTGGGTCGGATTGAAACCCGGGGCCAGGACGGTGAACTGAAACCCGGGCTGCTTGAGGACGAAATTATCGCCGGATTTACGATAGCCGGCTGATTTGGCGATCTTCTCAAGATTGCCGCCATTGGCCGCCGGCATGCAGAGGTTTTCGAGCACATTCATGACGGCGATCGCGGCCGGATCGGTGGGCGCGGGAGGAGGCGGAGGCGGCGGGGGCGGAGCTTCAGCGACGACGGGTGGCGGGGCGGGCGGAGGCGGCGCCACTGATGGCTCGGGAGCGGACGTCGGAGCCACCGGGGCGGCGTCCATTGGGGCCGGCGACGCGGGCGCGGCGGGGAGCTCGGTGGCCGGGGGTTGGGCGGCGGCGGGGTCGGGCGCCGGGGCGGGCATTTGCGCCTGGGCCGCGGTGGCGAATCCCGCGATCGCGAAGAGGCTGACGAGAGCTAGGCGCATGGTTCCCTGTTTCCTTAACCGCCGGCCCCCGGCCGATCACGCCCGGACGGCCATCATTTGTTGCTTCTAACGAAAACCACCCGGCCCGGCGATAGGGTGGCGGGCGATTGGGTCGTTCAGACGACCTCTTCGGCTTTTTCCGCCAGAATGGTCAAACCTTGAGGCGTCACATCGGCAAAGCCGCCATGCACGTCGTAGACACGCTGACCGCCGTCCACGTGCACGTGGACCCGGCCCTCCTTGAGGGTGGTCATGAACGGGGCGTGACCCGCCAGGACCCCGAAGTCGCCCTCGGAACCCGGCGCGTCGACCTGATCGACGTCGCCGCTGAACAGTTCCCGTTCCGGTGAGACCAGGGAAAAATGCAGCTTCTCGGCCATGTTCAGGCTTCCAGGGCCAGCTGTTCGGCCTTGGCAACCGCCTCGTCGATGCCGCCGACCATGCGGAAGGCGGTTTCGGGAAGGTGATCGTATTCACCTTCGCAGACCGCTTTGAATGAACGGATGGTCTCTTCCAGCGAGACGAACACGCCGGGCTGGTTGGTGAACGCCTCCGCCACGTGCAGCGGCTGGGACAGGAACTGGCTGATCTTGCGGGCTCGCGCCACGGTGATCTTGTCCTCTTCCGACAGCTCGTCCATGCCGAGAATGGCGATGATGTCCTTCAGCGCCTTATATTGCTGAAGGATTTCCTGAACCCGGCGGGCGGTGTTGTAGTGCTCCTCGCCAATCACCAGCGGGTCGAGAATCCGCGAGGTGGAGTCGAGCGGGTCCACCGCCGGGAAGATGCCCAGGGCGGCGATGTCGCGGCTGAGCACGGTCTTTGCGTCGAGGTGGGCGAACGAGGCGGCGGGCGCCGGGTCGGTGAGGTCGTCGGCGGGCACGAAGATCGCCTGCACCGAGGTGATCGAACCCTTGTTGGTCGAGGTGATGCGCTCCTGCAGATTGCCCATCTCGGTGGCCAGGGTCGGCTGATAGCCCACGGCCGAGGGGATGCGACCCAGCAGGGCGGACATTTCCGAACCGGCCTGGGTGAAGCGGAAGATGTTGTCGATGAAGAGCAGTACGTCCTTGCCCTCTTCATCGCGGAAATATTCGGCCTGCGCGAGGCCGGACAGGGCCACCCGGGCGCGAGCGCCGGGGGGTTCGTTCATCTGGCCGTAGACCAGGGCGCAGCGCGAGCCCTCGGTTGAGCCGTTGTTCTCCTTCGGATCGACGTTCACCTTGGAGTCGATCATTTCGTAATAGAGGTCGTTACCCTCGCGGGTGCGCTCGCCCACACCGGCCAGCACCGAATAGCCGCCATAGGCCTTGGCGATGTTGTTGATCAGTTCCTGCATGGTCACGGTCTTGCCGACGCCCGCGCCGCCGAACAGGCCGGTCTTGCCGCCCTTGGTGTAGGGGCAGAGCAGGTCGATGACCTTGATGCCGGTGACCAGGATTTCGGCTGAGGTGGTCTGGTCGGCGAACGACGGCGCCTCGCGGTGGATGCTGGCGCGGCGGTTGTGCGGGATCGGGCCGGCCTCGTCCACCGGTTCGCCGATGACGTTCATGATCCGGCCAAGGCACCCCGGACCGACCGGCACGGTGATCGGACCGCCGGTGTCGACCACCGGGTGACCGCGGGTCAGGCCCTCGGTAGTGTCCATGGAGATGGTGCGCACGGTGTTCTCGCCCAGGTGCTGGGCCACTTCCAGGACCAGGCGGAAGGTCTCGCCGGTCTTCTGGTCGGTGTTGGTGGTTTCCAGGGCGCTGAGGATCGCCGGCAGATGGCCGTCGAACTCCACGTCGACGACGGCGCCGATGATCTGGACGACGCGGCCGGTGGCGACGCCGGGCGGCAGTTTGGCTTCTGGAGCGGGTGCGGTGTCGGTCATGGGTTAAACTCTGCTTTCGCTTATAGGGCCTCGGCGCCGGAGATGATCTCGATCAGCTCCTTGGTGATCTGCGCCTGGCGGGTACGGTTCATGATGAGCTTGTATTTGGCGATCATCTCGCCGGCGTTGCGGGTGGCGTTGTCCATGGCCGCCATCTGGGCGGCGAAGAAACCGGCCTGATTTTCCAGCATGGCGCTGAGGATCTGGGTGGTCAGATTGCGCGGCAGCAGGGCGGCGAGAATAGTCTCCTCGTCCGGCTCGTACTCATAGGCCGCACCCTTGAGATCGATGGTCGGCGCGGCTCCGGCCACCTGGGCGGGGATCAGCTGCTGGCGCGTGGGCACCTGGCTGACCACTGAAACGAAGCGGTTGTAAAACAGGGTGACGACATCGGTCTGGCCGGCTTCGAAACGGGCGGTGATGAGGTCAGAGATTTGCTGGGCCTTGGCCAGGGAGGGCACGCCCGCTTCGGGCTGATCGATGAAGCGATCGCCGAACAGCCGTCTCAGCTGGTCGCGCGCCTTGCGGCCGACCGGCAGCACCGACACCTGTCGTCCGGCCGCGATCTGGGCGACGATATAGTCACGGGCCGCGCGGACGATCGAGGAGTTGAAGCCCCCCGCCAGCCCCTTGTCGGAGGTGGCCACCACGATCAGTTCGCGGGCGGTCGACCCGGTGCCCACCAGCATGCGCGGCGCGCCATCGCCAGAGACGCCGGCGGCGAGGTTGCCGATCACCGCCGCCATGCGCGACGCATAGGGCCGCGCGCTTTCGGCGGCTTCGCGCGCCCGGCGCAGCTTCGCAG
>JANYFU010000183.1 GCA_025359665.1 Caulobacteraceae bacterium | reverse complement strand
CTGGCCATCAGGGGCGGCGACGTGGTGTTTCCGCCAGGCGTGGTCGCCAACGCGCGGCTTGCCAGCAACGTCAGCCTGCCGTCGCTGGGGCCGCCGCCACGCAATATCGCCACCGCCGTCACCGCGCCTTCGGATGATCTGAGGTCGGCCGCGCAGGGCGCGATCGAGATCCCGCCGCCGCCAGCCGGCCAGGGCCAGGTGGTGTTCTTTCGTAAGTATTCTCTGTTGAGCACAGCCCAGTGGTTCAAGGTGCGCGAGGACGGCAAGGCGCTGGGCAAACTCAGCAACGGCGTCTATTTCATCCAGGCCACTCCGCCGGGCGTCCACGTTTATACAGCTACTTTCGAGCCCGAACTGAAGGACCATCTCAAGCTGGAGGTTGGCGTCGGCGAAACCTATTTCGTCGAGGGCGTGGTCTCTCGGGCCCTGGTGGTCGGGGCGGCCGACCTGTCGCCGTCGGATCGAGTGACCTTCGAAAAGGCCTCGAAACATCTGAAACTGGCCGCCGCGCCGACGGAAGAGACGGCCGATACGTCGGACAAGGCGGAAAACAAGGCGGTCGCCGAGCCCGGCGACACCCCGCGGCCGGCTCCCACGCCTAATTGATCGCATCAGCCGCTCAGGCCACCGCCGCGCGCACCTGGTCGAGCAGCCAGTCGACTCCCGGATCGTTGGCGTTGACGCGGCGAACTGCGAGCACCGGCGCCATGGCGGCTTCGTAAGGCGGTTCGATGATCTGCAGGCCCAGGCGCGCGGCATGTCGCCGAGCCAGGCGACCCGGGCAATCGGCGATGGCGTTGGTGGCTGAAACGATCAGCATCGCCGTCTCCCACTCCGGCACGTAGGCCACGGCACGGACAAGGCCGGGCGCCGGCAGTTCGCCATAGGTCCGCGCCATCTGCACCGGATCGTGAGGCATGGCGCCGGAGGCCGAGGGCGACGGGTCTCCGACGAAAATGTGCGGCGTGCGGCCATAGGTTTCGGGATCGATGGCGCCGTTGACGGTCGGGTGACCCTGCCTGGCGATGACGCAAAGTCGATCGACATAGAGCGTCTCGGCGACCAGATCGGGCGGCAGGCGCGCGAAGGGGCCCAGCGCCAGGTCGACCTCCCCGCGGCGCACGGCGGTCAACGCCAGGTCGAGCAGCAGCGAGCGGCAGATGAACGCGGCGCGGGGGGCGGCGCGCAGGAATGTTTCGACGAGCGCGGCGCCGATGGCGGCGGCGATGAACTCCGGCGCGGCGATCTTGAACCGCCGCCGGGCGCGGACCGGATCGAAGCGCGGCGCGGTGGCCAAAGTCGCGCCGGCCAGTTCGATCAGGGCGTCGATCTTCGGGCCGAGTTCGATCGCCCGCTGGGTGGGCTCGAACCCATGCGAGAGGCGAATGAATAGCGGGTCGTTGAACATCAGCCGCAGGCGGGCCAGCGCGTGGCTGACCGCCGACTGGCTGAGGTTCAGCCGCAGAGCGACGTCGGTGGCCCGCCGCTGGGCC
This sequence comes from Caulobacteraceae bacterium, assembly GCA_025359665.1. Taxonomy (GTDB): domain Bacteria; phylum Pseudomonadota; class Alphaproteobacteria; order Caulobacterales; family Caulobacteraceae; genus Acaudatibacter. The sequence goes on along the minus strand of JANYFU010000183.1, from coordinate 3,910 downwards.
AGCAATTCGCGGAACACCAGCAGCAGGCCGCCATCCAGCCGGCGGATATCGTTGAGATCGACTTCGTCGGCCATGCGGTTTCCCTACAGGCCGGCCGAGGCTTCAGCGAGGGCGGCCAGATTGCTCGTGTGGCGGGCGCGGGTGACGCCATAGTCCCGCAGGGCGGCGGCCGAGGCTAGGCCGAGCGCCAACTGGATCACCGCATAGGCGAGGCCCAGATGCGCCAGGACATCGGCCGGAGTCTGGCCGGGGCGGGTTCCGGTCTTGAAGCCGACGAAACCCAAAACCAGGCCGGTCAGCAGGACGCCCAGGCCCGAGACGGTCTTCTGGGCGAAGATCCGCAACGAGAACAGCGCCCCTTCGGACCGCTCGCCGGTGCGTCGCTGCTGGTCCTCAACCAAATCGGCGACCATCGAACTGGAGACGATCGAGAACAGCACCCAGACGGTGGTCTCGAAGGCCGAGTGGACGACCAGGATCGGCACCAGCAGGGGCGAGCCGCCGGTCGGGAACAGGCCCAGCAGCCTGAGCACCACCGGCAACGGCTGGCCGATGACGGCGACCACCGCCAGGATGACCGCCAGGTCCCGCTTCTCGCGGCCCTTGGCCAGGCGCGGCGCGAGGATCAGGGCCAAGGTGGCCGAGACCACCGGGGCCAACGCCAGCAAGGTGATCTGGTTGGTGTTCAGGCCCCAGAAGAACACCTGGATATAGTTGTAGAGCGCGTTGCCGAACCCCTGCCCCGCGCTGAGCAGGACCACCGATAGCATCAGCGCGGCCACGGAACGGTCGGACAGGACGGCGCGCATGCGGCCAAAGGCCTGGGACAGGCCCAGGGTCCGGGCCGGAGAGGTCGCAAGGCGCTGGACCTTCGACTGAGTCGCCACCGCCGCGACCAGGATGGAGAGCACGGTCAGCACCGAGCCGGTGAGCCCGAACGCCGTGAACCCGTGGCGGCTGAACATGCCCGACGGATCCCCCGGGGTGGGGCGCAGGAAGATCGAATAGGCGGCGATCGAGAGGGCCAACCCGGTCCACCAGCCGAACACATACATCCAGGTGATCAGCGAGGTGCGCTGGTCGTAGTCGGTGGTGACCTCGGCGACCAATGAGACGAACGGGACCTCGAACACGCTCATGCAGGCGCGGGCCAGGACCGACACCGCCAGCAGCCACCAGAACAGGCCTATTTCCGACAAGCCAGCCGGCGCGAACCAGAGCAGGCCGTAGGTCGCCGCGGCCGGGATCGCCGCGGCGTAGAGGAACGGGTGGCGCCGTCCAAGGCGCGAGCGCCAGGAATCCGACACCAGGCCGACCAGAGGGTCGAACAGCGAGTCGGCGAACAGGGTCAGCATCAACGCCAGGCCGGCCAGGGTGGCCGAGAGACCCAGGACCTGATTGTAGAAGATCAGGATGAAGCTGTTGAAGCCGGTGTCCCTGACACCAATCGCCACGGCGCCCAGGCCGTAGGCGAATTTGGTGCGCCGTCCTATCGCCGCCGAAGCCAGGGTCATGACCGCACCGCCAGCGCGGCCAGGCCGCGGAAGTAGGGAACGGCGCGCCAGGTCGGCGGGGTGTCGGGATCGGCGAGGCGGAGGTCGGGGAAGCGACGGAAGACGGCGCCGATGGCGATCTTGGCCTCGAGCCGCGCCAGCGGCGCGCCGATGCAGATATGGGCGCCGCCGCCGAACGACAGGTGGGCCGCGCCGCGCCGGGTGATATCGAAGGCGTGGGGCGCATCGAAGACCGCCGGGTCGCGATTGGCCGCGTCGAGCAGCACGGCCACCACCTGGGTGGCCCCAACGGGGCAACCGTGGAATTGCATGTCCCGCGAGGCGATCCGCTGGGTTCCGCCGGTCGGCGGCTCGAAGCGCAGAGTCTCTTCGACCGTGGCGCCGATCAGCGACGGGTCGGCGCGCAGCTTGGCGAGTTCGGCGGGATGGCTGAGCAGCAGCCAGACGCCGCTGGCGATCAGGTCGGCGGTGGTGACGTTGCCGCCCAGCAGCAGGTTCAGGCAGTTGATGCGAATCTCGCTGTCGGAGAGCGCGCCGTCCACCGCCTGGACGGCCAGGAGATCGGAGACCAGATCGTCGGCCGGCGCCCGCCGCCGGCGCGCCATGACGCCGTCGAGATAGTCGCTGATCGCATCGCTGGCCGCCTTGGTCGCCGCCGCCTCTTCGGGCGTCGGGCCCGGATTGAAGATGTTGATCGCCGCCTCCGACCAGGCCCGGAACTGGGCCGTGTCGCCGGTATCGACCCCCAGCAGGCGGCCGATCACAGCGATCGGAATCGGCGTGGCGAAATCGGCGACGACATCGAAGCCGGCGCCTGAGCCCAGGCCGTCGAGACACTGGCTCGCAAGCTGTTCGATGAACGGCGCAAGCTTGGCGACACGTCGGATCAGCGCCAGCTGGATCGGGTTTCGGACCCGCGCGTGGTCGGGGCCGTCCAGCCAGCCGATGCCGCTGTCGCGGTCGCCGGGGCGGTTCATGTCGTCCGGCTTGAAGGTTTTGACCAGGGCGCCGTCCTCGGCAAGGTCGGGGTTGCGCCACAGGCTGCCGTCGACCAGCAAGGCGCGCACGTCGTCGTAGCGGCTGAGGACGAAGGTTTTCGTCGCCGCATCATGAAGGATTGGAGTCGTCGCCCGAAGCGCGTCCAGCGCCTTGTGCCGGGTGTCAATTTGATGGGACATTTTGCGCCTCCTGGCGGTCAATTCGAGCAGGCCCTTTCTATCAATTGCCGAAATTCAAAAAAGTGAAATCGCTTCATAGGTGATATCTCAAATATGAAAATCATCAACGCTGGACGCCTCCGGCGCCTGGGGTTAGGAAACCTGATGCGCCTGACCCCAATCCTCGCCCTCGCCGCCACCGTCGCCCTGATGTCGGGCGCCGCCACGGCCGCGCCGTCCGCCGACCTGCCGGCCGCGATCTACGCCGACCCGGCGCCCGACGCGGCCCATCCGGCCCGGATGGCGGTGCTGCATGTTCCCAGCCACGGGTTGGCGATCAACGGCGTCGCCTACCTGGCCGCTGGCGCGGGGCCGCACCCGACGGTGGTGATCTGCCATGGCCTGCCCGGCAACGAGAAGAACCTCGACCTGGCCCAGGCGATCCGCCGTGCCGGCTGGAACGCGGTGACCTTCAACTATCGCGGCGCCTGGGGCAGTCCCGGAGCGTTCAAGTTCGCCCAGAACCCCGAGGACGCCGATGCGGTGCTGGCCTATGTCGAGGACCCGGCCAACGCCGCCGCCCTGGGGATCGACGTCAAGCGCGTGGTCCTGATCGGCCACAGCATGGGCGGCTGGGTGACGGTGACCACCGCCGCTCATCACCCGGAACTGTTCGGCGTCGCCACCTATTCGGCCGCCGACATGTCGCGGCTGGCCGGTGCGCCGATGGCGACCCGGGTTCATGAGATGGCCGACAACATGGAGGCCCTGGCCGGGGTGACGCCGGAGAGCATGGCCGCCGAGGTGGTGGGCGCGGCCGGCCCCCACCCGTTCGCCAAGGCGGTCGATGGCCTCAAGGCCCTGCCCTACCTCGGCCTGACCTCGGACGACGGCCTGGCCGGCGACACCGACGCCCTGGTGGCGGCGATCCGGGCGGCCGGCGGAACCAAGGTCAGCACCATGCACGCGGCCACCGATCACGGCTGGTCCGATCATCGGATCGCGCTGGAGGCGATGATCATCAACTGGCTGGCCACGTTGAAATAGAGAGCGGCAGGTTTCTCTTCCCCCGCTGGGGGAAGTCCGGCGTAGCCGGGATGGGGGCTCCAGCCTGGCGGGCGCTCCACAGCGTCGCCCCCTCCACCGCTTCGCGGTCCCCCTCCCCCAAACGGGGAGGAGACGTATACCTCTGTCTTCTCTCTTCCCTCTTTGGGGGAAGTTCCCGAAGGGGGATGGGGG
>JANYFU010000163.1 GCA_025359665.1 Caulobacteraceae bacterium | reverse complement strand
GACGTGGTGGCCTCCGATACGATCAATGCCCTGGCGGCCAGCGTCACCGTCATGACCACCGCGGCGAACGCTGGCGTGAAACTGGTCGGCGGCACGGGGGTCAACGTTCTTGAACTGATTACCGGGGGAACGGCGATCCTTAACGCCGGCACGATCAAGACGCGGGTCAAGCTCGACGCGGCGACCAATCTGACACTTTCGGCCGGTGTGACTTCGGTCATAGGCAGCCCGGGCGACGACACGATCAACCTCAAGGCGGCTAGCCTGACGCCGACGACCTCGCTGGATGGCGCCGGCGGCGCCAACACGCTGAACCTGATCGGTGGCGGGGCTGGGACAATGGGCGCGAACATCACCAACATCGCAATCGTAACCCTGGCGACCGGCACAAACTTCACCGCCAATAATCTGGCTAATCTAACGATCGCCGGCAGCAAGGCTGTTGATACGATTCACGCCGGAAGCGGTGGTGACACCATCATCGGCGGCGGTGGCGCCGACACGCTCTTCGGGGGCGCGGGCGCCGACACCTTCAAGGACGCCGTGGCCAGTTTGACGCGGGACACGATCCAGGCCTTCAGCGCGGCCGACAGTATCGACCTGATCGACCTGAATCCTTCGGCAACCCAGGCCACCTGGGTGGCGGGCATCCTCACCGTGACCAAGGGTGCGACGAAAGTGAAGATCAAACTGCCGGGCAGTTTCTCAGGAACCTTTTCTACCAGTTCCGATGGAGCGGCCGGAACGTCTGTTCATTATAGCGCGCCGTCCCAGGCTCAGGTGGCGACCCTGGCCCAGGCCATGGCTGGCCTGGGCGCCGACGATGGTCCCGTCGCGCACAGTTTACGCGACGCGGTCAGCTCGCTAGCCTACCCCATGGCCATCGCGCGACCCTAAGACCGGTCACAGCAGGGCTTCGGTGAACTTCGCCTCGGTGCGCAGATAGCTCGCCATGCCGCCAGGCACGCGGGAGAACAGATCCACCCATTCAGGCGACGAAAGAGCCGCAGGCAGGTCGTTGTTGCGGTGTTCCAGGTCTCTCCACTTGATGATCCATGTCACATTGGCGGGGCCTAGCTTGTCCATGGGCTCGCCATTGATCTCCGGCGCGTCGGTGGTGTTCACCCAGAAGCCCAGCACCTCGATCCTGGAGCCGAGATAGGGGATCGCTTCGGCCTTCGCCCAGGCCTTGTAGGCCTCGAGCAGATCGGGACGGAAATGATAGCTGCGCACTTCGTAGAGCATCCGGGGTTTCCTCGTCTTTGGTTCTTAGGCGTATGGGGCTTGAACATATATGAGATCCCAAACGACCGGGCCTCACTAAATCATCAAGGAGTCGACCCATAGCGCGCCGGAATCCGCAGCCTGGCGATAGTGACCCGCGCCGGCGGTTGCCGGCCGTGGGAACGATCTGCGCCGATCCAGCGGCGCAAACCCTGAATGCGCAATTCGGTCTCGCGGCGTTGGCGGAGACGGTGCGCGCGGTCGTGGCGGAGGCAAGGGTGGGGCTCGCGGCCGACGGTTCGAACGCGCCGACCATTGCGGCGGTGCTGGACGAGGCCGGCCGCCGATTGTCGGACAAGGCCCGGCCCAGCCTGATCGGCGTCATCAACGCCACGGGGGTGGTGATCCACACCAATCTCGGCCGCGCCCCCTTGGCGCCGGAGGCCGTCGCCGCCATGACCGCAATGGGCGGCTACGGCAATCTGGAACTCGATCTGGCAAGCGGTCGCCGCGCATCGCGCCACGATCACCTCGACACCTTGATCACCGAGGTCGCGGAGGCCGAGGCCGGGCTGGCGGTCAACAACGGCGCCGGCGCGGTGCTGTTGGCTCTGGCGGCTCTGGCGGCCGGAACGCCAGTGATCGTTTCGCGCGGAGAGCTGATCGAGATCGGCGGTGGGTTCCGGGTGCCCGATATCGTCACCCAGAGCGGCGCGCGCCTGGTCGAGGTCGGAACCACCAACCGCACTCACCTGCGGGACTACGAACAGGCGGCGCGCGATCATCCCGAGGCCCGGGTCATCCTGCGCACCCATCCCAGCAACTTCCGGATCACCGGCTTCACCAGCGCGCCGGCGCTGGGCGATCTGGCCGACTTCGCCCACGGTCATGGCCTGCTGCTGGTCGAGGACCTCGGCGGCGGCGCGCTGGTCGATCTGGAGCCTTTCGGGATCGTCGGCGAGCCGATGGTGCGGGACAGCCTGCGCGCCGGAGTCGATCTGGTGGTTTTCAGCGGCGACAAGCTGCTGGGAGGCCCCCAGGCGGGGGTGATCGCCGGGCGGCGCGCGTTGGTCGATCGCCTCGCTGGCCATCCGCTGGCCCGCGCCTTGCGCCTGGACAAGCTTTCCCTCGCCGCGCTGGCCGCGACCCTGCGGCTCTACCGGCCACCGTCCGATCCGACGGCGCGCGTGCCAGTGTTGCGCATGCTGACCCAGTCGGTCGCCAACATCGAAGCGCGGGCCGAGGCTCTACAGGCTCTGATCGCAGAAATTGGGGGTCTCGATGCTGAGATAGCACGGACCAGCAGCTACGCCGGCGGCGGCGCCATGCCGATGCATCCTCTGCCCAGCCGCGCGCTCGGCCTTCGGTCGGATCATCTGGGCGCGGAAGGGCTGGCCAGGCGCCTGCGCACCGGGCCAATCCCGGTCGTCGGCCGGATCGAGCGCGAGCGGGTGCTGCTCGATATGCGCACCGTCGCGGACGCCGACCTGCCGGCCCTGGCGGCGGCGATCAGACGGTCAGCGACTCGATGACCGCCTCGAGCACCGCGCGGGCCTTGCCGCGCATCTCCTCATCGGTGGCGTCCTGGATCGGGTGATCGACCAGCACATAGCGGGCGCCGTCCATGCCCAGCGCCTTGCGCTGAACCCGAGCGGCCTCGTCGAACTCACTCGAAGCGATAGAGACGGCGGGAAGCCCCTGGATTTCGAACCATACGGTGTCGTGCAGACTGCACGTCGTGCATGATCCTCAATCGGCGAGGGCTTCAACCAGAAAGTCGCATTCGGAACTGATCTTCAGGCGAAGGTCGTTGGGGGCCGGTTTGGTGAAGGTCGGTTTCTCGTAGCGCTTGATCTCGACCTTCGGATACCGCGTCGACAGCAGGGACTGCAGCTCGTCGAGCAGGACGTTGCCGCGGGGTTTGCGGATATCGAGCAGGCCGATCACGCCCGAGATGTCTCCCGTTCGCGCCGTGATCTGTCGTTCCACCGGAACGCGTTCATCGGTCGGATCCAATATGATCGTCATCGA
>JANYFU010000103.1 GCA_025359665.1 Caulobacteraceae bacterium | reverse complement strand
CCGGGCCGGTCGAGGCGGCGGTGACCAATAGATCCCTTGGCTTCGAGGTTCCGGCTGGCCGCGAGATGATGGCTGGCTATGGCGACTTCGAACGCGTGATCAACGTTCTCGAGCAGGCCGTGTCGGTGTCCGACTACATAGTCGGATCGGCCTTCAGCGCCGCCGACGTCTATTTCGGCTCGCAGATCGGCTGGGGAATGCAGTTCGGATCGATGGAGAAACGCCCGGCGTTCGAAGCCTATTGGGCCCGTATCGGCGACCGCCCGGCCGCGATCCGCGCCCGCGAGATCGACGATGCGCTGATCGCCGCTCAGGCGGCGCCCGCTGGCTAACCCATCACCGGCGTCCGCCGCCCGTCGAACCGCGGAGAGATTCGAGACTGACGTTGTTTCAGCTGGCGGCGGGCAGACCGTGAAAGGCGCGCACCAGGGGTAACATGACCTGGATGGAGTCGGGGTCGTCGGTCGGAACCAGGGTCGCGGTCTGGTCGGTCAGGATACGCGGCAGCCTGGCCACATCGATGGAAATTCCCCGCATCGATCGCGACAGGTCGCTCGCCAGCACCTCGCCCGCCGCCTTGGCCATCGCATATTCGGTCATGCCCTTCGGGCGGCTCTCGACGGCGACCGAGGAGGGATAGAATACCCGAATGGAGGCTGCCAAGCCATTGCAGTAGGCGCAGAGCCGGTAAAAGCTATCGACGTAAATCTCCTGGAAGACCCGGACGCGCTCGGGCGAATAAACATCGCCGCCACCGAAAATCTTCGACGTGGCGAAATAGTAGACGTGTGTTGGATGCGGCAGGTGGTCAAGCTGGTCGGCTGTATCTTTCGACGCATCGAACCCGAGTGTTTGGCAACGTCCACCACCAGCAATGATCTCCGCCGCCACGCGCCTCGCGTCGGCCTCGCCAACCAGATAGGTAATGAACACCTCGGCTCCACCCGCCGCGACGATCTTGGCCACCACTTCGCCGATGCCGCGAGATCCGCCAATCACCAGCACCCTTTGGCCGCGGAGGGCGGCCGGCTCGATCAATCGGCGAATCTCGGCGTAGGTCGGTTGGACGATCGGTGGGTGGCGCAGGAAGGCCTCGATTTCGCCCGACCAGCCGCCACCGTTGATCGTCAGGGTCAACAGCCGGAACGCCCGCTCGACCGAAGTAACGTTGAAGGACATGGTCGAGCTATCCCCAGCCAGACGTTCGACCTTCAATGACGAGTAGATCGAATCCCGCCCAGGGCAAGCCATGCCGACGATGGTCGAGGTCTTGGCCAGGGTGTCGATAGCCATCGGACCGATCGCTGCCGTCAACCGAGGGAAAAGGGTTCCCCAACCGGCAAGATCGCCATCGATCCCGATCCGGCCGCGCGTCCGCTCGGCCTCGTCCAGATCCAGGACCTGGGCGTCGCGCCGCGCCAGATCGTGAATGGGCCAATCGTTCGACTGGTCGTCGGCATTGGGCGCGGCCGATACACCAAATCGCGCGATCACGCGCATCCGCCGGCCAGCCGGCCCGTCGATCCTGGCGATGATACGGTCGCTCTTGACCGTGATATCGAGACCGATGTCCTCGCCGACGCCGATGAAACGGTCGAAGCTGACTTCGATCGACGCCAGGGCGCCAAGGTCGTGGGTCCGGGCCATGGTTTCCAGCGACCAGAGCACGGCATGCATCCCATGCACGACCATGCCTCCGGCCTGGGTTCGGCGGCTCAGCACCGGATCCATGTGCATCGTGTTCCAATCGCCCGAAAGCTCGGCGAACCTCAGCTGATCGACGTCGGTGAACACGCGAGTCAGGTCTTCCGTGGCCTCCGGCGGATCGGAAGACATCCTAGAAGGCCTTGTAGACGATGTCGGGCGCGGGTGCGTTCAGCAACAGGGTGACGCCGGCGGTGATCACAACCAGCGCCGTCAGTTGCGCGGCTCTGACATGGCGAGAGCGCACCGCCGGAGCGCCGCTCCAGGTCAAGGCCAGGATGGCCGATCGGGACATCGCAAGCGCGGCCAGGACAAGGGTCGCGACGCCATAGATCGCCAAGGCTGAAAGTCCGAGCGCCAGCGGGCCCATGGTGTGGGCGATGTCGGCGATCTGCGTCCAGGTCGACCAGAACCACAGCTGGGTGAATGCGAACCAGGTGAAGTTCAGTCCGCGGGCGAGGGCCTTGTAGACGCCGTTGGCCGCCAGGGTCCGGTAGCCTTTCGGTTTCAGCATCGACTGCATCGTCACTTGGTAGAGCTGATTGGTCGCGACGCCCCCCCCGGTGAGCAGCCCGAAAACCAGGAACTCGGTCGTCTGGCCGTGCCAGACACCGACCAGGAAGAAGGTCAGGAACAGACAGAAGACCGATATGTAGCGGACCAGGCCGGGCGCGGTGATGCGCGACATGCCCTCCAACATCAGGGGGTTGTAGACATAGGTGCGCAACCATCCCGACAGGGTCATGTGCCAGCGCCCCCAGAATATGATGGCGTTCTCGGAAGAAAACGGCCGGTTGAAGTTTTCGGGCAATTCGATCCTGAAAAACCGGGCCACGCCGATCACGACGTCGGTGTAGCCAGAGAAATTGAAATACAGATAGACCGGGTAAACTGCGGCGATAAGCGCTCCGCCAATCACTCTGTCGGCGATGGACAGGTCCGTTCCCAGATGTTGCAAAGCCTGGCGCCGCACCATCGACAGCAGCAGTGAAACCACCGCGACCTTGAAATAGCCGATGACGATCCGTTCCAGCGCGGTCCCTATCTCCACGAGGCCGAGTGGCAGGCGCTGTGTCTCCATCTTATGGAAGTCTTGGTATCGCTGAATGGGGCCGGAAATCAGCGTCGTGAAGTTCAGTGTATAATTCAGATATGACACCAATCCAACCTTGCGCTCTATCGCGCCCTGGTGACTGTCGATCAGAAGATGTAGTACCCGAAAGAACACATAGGAAAAACCGATCAACAGGTAAGGAAACGCAAGAAAGATTTCCTTCGGCACAAAACTGTAACGCTTCAGCCAGACGAACGCGGCGACCATGAGGACGACAAGCGCCAGGAACAGCCTGGGTCTGGCGCCCTCCCGGGTCGCGCCCTGGGCCAGGAACCCGAAGGCGAGGAACCCCAGGAACGGAACATAGGCGACTGGATCGTGGGCAAAACTGGCGAGGAAGGCGATATTGACCACCAGCAGCACGGCTTGTCGCCATGGCCCAGCGGCCGACAAGTTGAAAAACACCGCCCCGACGAGGGCGAAAATCAGGAACAGTAAGGACGGGACGCTCATGAAGCCTTCGGCGGCGGGCCGCTTGTGGCGGGGCCGCGGCAATCGGAGAACGGGCCAGGCCGCAGGCTGGCGATATGTTCAGCGAGGGACCTGCCGATCATCGGCTGACCCTTCCCCGACGGGTGGCCGTCCACGCGGTAATAGAGGCTGGCGGGGTCCGGCTGCCGGCGAAGGATTTCCGAGGCGTCCACGAACACGGCGCCGTGCCGGATCGCTATGGCTTCAAGGGCTTTCGGAAAGGCGAGCGGATCGACCCCGGGCGGCCGCGTGGCTCCGGTCTCCATCGCGATCTCGGCCTGATGCGGCACGAACACCAGGACAAACGGTACATTGGCCCGATGGGCCTGATCGGCCAGGGCCGCGATCAGTTCCTCGAACCGCGCCAGCCTAGCCTGCCAAAGTGGTGTGAATGGGGGCTTAAGGAACGCCGCCTTGTCGCCATTGGCCATGAACAGTGGAATGTAGACGGACGGATCGCTGAAGATGAAATGCTGGGCGACCACGACGGCGCTGCTCTCCCTGACGATGCCGGAGGCCTGTTGCATCAATCCGACCTTGCCGATCTTCCTGGGCCTGACGGCCACCCTCGGCGGGGCGGCCAGGATGGCGTCGGTGATCGGTGGGAGGGTGTCGTCGAGCTGACTTTCTATATCGACGGGCGTCTGGACAAAGATCACGGCCTGGGGATGAAGTCTGAGCGCCTCGGCCATGCGGAGGATGTTCTTCCGACCCGTATAGCCCGAGGCGGCGAGATTCTGGATCTGCACGGGGACCGGGCACATCGCGGTCAGCGACTGGCCCAGCGACGTGGCGATGGTGTGCTCGTATTCCACCAGATGACCCCCGCTGATCGAGGCGCCGATTAAGGCGATCCGGCGAACGCCCGGCGGGACCGGGGCGCATGAGGCCATCGATCGATAACCACACTCATTATAGATGTTGGTGTACCATGGACCCTCCGCCGCCTTCATCCTGGACACGCAGTGGGGCCGATTGTGGAAGCCCAGCAGGGTGTCGTCGTGAACGGCGCAACTGTTGTCCTTCTGCTCTGGCCAGAATATCTGCGCGGCAACTTCAGCCCCGATCAGCATGACCAGCACTGTCGCGAACGAGATCAGCGGCAGCAGCCACGCGTCACGCCAGGTGACAGGGTTGGTCGGGGCTTCGGTCATTGGTCCGTGGCCACCGGGCGCCTGACGCGCATCGGCACGGGGGTGACGTCCGTCGCCGTGGGCAACGACCAGGTGGTGGTTCCGTCGGATAGCTCCGCGATCCTGGCGAAACCGAGTTTTTCATAGTGGTCCCTGACCAGGGCGTTCTTCTCGGTCGGCCGATATGTTCCCACCAAGGTGGCGACGCCGGCGTCGCGGGCGCTGTCGATTATCTCACGCAGCACCATCTGCTCGACCTTGCGGCCCAACACCCGGCAGCTCATCAGCCAGGTATCGATCGCCCAGGCGGTGGGTTCGGCCTGGCGGCAGACGACCACGCAGATCATGCCATTGTCGCCAAAGCTGTCGACCAGGCGCACCTGCAGGGTGAAGACCGACGGATCGTTTTCCGCCTCGGCGACATCGGCCTCGGTGTAGCGCCGGGTGGTGAGATTGAACTGGTTGGATTTGTTGATCAGCTGGGCAATCCGCGCCCGCCCGGTCCGGTCGAAGCGCGCGAAGTGGATTTCCATGTCCAGCGACGCCAGATAGGCGTCGAGGTCGCCGGCCTGGCGGCTCAGCGCCACCCGGCGGGCGTTCGACTGATACATTTCCGCGCGTTTACGGTCTTCGTCGGAAAAAGTGATGGATTCGAAATAGCCGGCCGCCGCCAGGGTGCGGGCGAACAAGGCCGGGTCGTCGGTAAGCTCGGGCACGGCGACCTCGGGCAGCATCCGGCGAACCAGACCCCGCTCCACGGGGTTGTCGTCAAGAAACACCATGGCGTCGAGCCCAAGCGACAGTTCCTCGGCGATTGCCCTGATGTTGGTCGCCTTGTCGTTCCAGTTGGCCTGGAACACCGCGACGTGATCTTCCTTGAGCAGCATCTCGGGGTGTTCGCGGAACGGCAGGCGAGCGACCTCGTCAGTGTTTTTCGATGAAACAGCCAGGACCACGCCCCGACGCCGCAACGCCAGGGCGTACTGCTGAACAGCCAGATGCGCCTCTCCGGTCGCGTCCCCCTGGGCGATCTTGATGCCCTCCAGGCCGTCGTCACCGATCACGCCGCCCCAGAGCGTGTTGTCCAGATCCAGGATCAGGCACTTCCGGGCGCGCCCTCGCAGCGCTCCGATCAGGCGGCCGACGTGATCGGCATAGATCGGCAGACAGCCATCGTCGAAGGCAAGCTTGGCGAGGTTCCAGAGAGAGGGCGAATGCCAGTTGGCCAGGCCGACCGTTTCAGCCAATGCCGCCACATCGAATAGCACATCCTCCGAACCCGCGACGCTGTCGGCGATCGCGGCGTTCATCGCCCCGATGGCCCGTCGAGGCGCTCCGGGCACGATACGATCCAGGCTGCCGAACAGGGACTCGGGAGGCGGCGCAAGGGTTTGAACGATGCTCACCGCGCCGCCATGGTCGCGAAGGCCGCCACGGATCGCCGCCAGGGTCTCCAGGGCGGCGTCGATGTCGGCGCGTTCCATATCCGGCTCGCCCGCCCGCAGGCGCAGCGGCAGGCCCCGGTGGTCGATGACCAGCAGGACGGCGTCGCACTTCGCCGCATTGATCCGGCTTACCGGATCGAGGGCTTCCTGCGTGGTCTGCCCATAGTCGGCCAGAACGCACTCAAGCGCGAAGCCGTGGCGCGCGGCGCTGGCCACCAAGGCGGGGATCATCAGGTCGAGGGTTCCGTTGCCGATCAGGCCCAGCCGGAACGATTGCAGCGGCTCGAGCTTTCTCCCACCCGCCATGGCGCTCTTTATCGCCCGGCCGAGGCGGCTGAGCTGGTTTACATCGAGGGCGTGGTTGGCCAGTGACCGGAACAGCGCGCCCGGCCCTTCCTGGGTCGCGACAGCCTTGCATTGTGCGGAGAAGTC